>DBCW01000040.1 GCA_002293265.1 Eggerthellales bacterium UBA948 | reverse complement strand
GAGCAGTGGCGAAGCGTTATTTTGGAATCCAGCTTGCCTGGGTTTCAAAATTTCAGCGTAGCCAACTGCGACGTGATCAGGATGACAGAGGCTGACTGGCCTTTTCTTGTTCATCGAAGAATTCTTCTAAAGCTTGCGGGCTGACATCCTCGGCATTTACGTCTATGTTGTATTCTTTGGCTATGGCGGCAGCTTGCATTCTTCTTAAGCTAGCCGTATCACTTTGACCTGCCTCATCGAGTAGATTTGCCTCAAGGTACATTGACCTTACGACATATTCGCCCAGATGCTCGTCAAAATCGCCAAGTTTTAGCATTGACACAATCGAAGTCGGATCCATTGAGAGCAGCAGACGCTGATCCAAGTTAACCGCTTCGCCAATAAGCTGCTCTAGCTCTGCAGCTCTCTCTTCAGGTCTGAGATCATTTTGGCGAAGGGCACGCTGGAGTGCCATTACGAATTGGTTTATTATCCGCATTAAATAGTCTCTTTGAAACATTTTCCCTCTTATCTGCCGCTGGTCGGAAGTAGACAATAAGCCGCTTTGTGTTTATCTCCCCTGTC
This sequence comes from Eggerthellales bacterium UBA948, assembly GCA_002293265.1. Taxonomy (GTDB): domain Bacteria; phylum Actinomycetota; class Coriobacteriia; order Coriobacteriales; family UBA8131; genus UBA8131. The sequence continues at coordinate 3,161 of DBCW01000040.1, read as the reverse complement.
GATTTTATGATAAGTCATATGGTACACCACGATGAGCAAAAGCTCGCTGAGTAGCGATACGTCCTTTTGGTGTTCTTTGAATGAGTCCTTGCTGCAATAGGTATGGCTCATACACATCTTCTACAGATTCTGCGTCTTCTCCAAGAGCGTTAGCGAGGGTATTAAGGCCTACAGGCTTGCCGCCAAAAGTCGTCACCAATAGCTCAAGGATCTTATTGTCCATAGTGTCCAGTCCTAGCTCATCCACCTCAAAAAACGTTAGAGCCTCTTTGGCAACATCAATGGTAATGTTATTGTCAGCACGCACAGCGGCAAAGTCGCGCACGCGTTTTAGCAAACGATTTGCTAAGCGCGGCGTGCCTCTGCTTCTACGTGCAATTTCCAATGCACCCAGCCTATCAATTTCAACATCCAGTATCGTGGCCGAACGTACGATAATGTCATGCAGTTCACTTTCGTTGTAATAATCAAGTCTAAAAGCAATGCCAAATCTATCACGCAACGGACCAGTTAAAAGACCGGTTCTGGTCGTTGCGCCAACTAGTGTAAAGCGCGGAATATCCAATCTGAGAGACTGTGCGGCAGGACCTTTTCCGATCACAATGTCTAGTACAAAATCTTCCATAGCCGGATACAAGACCTCCTCGATAGCACGATTGAGTCGATGTATCTCGTCGATGAATAAAACATCACCAACTTCCAGATTTGTGAGTATCGCTGCCAGATCACCGGCACGCTCTATCGCCGGTCCGCTTGTAGCTTTAATATTTGCGCCCAGCTCGTTTGCAACCACAGAAGATAACGTGGTTTTGCCAAGCCCCGGAGGTCCGGAAAACAACAGGTGATCCAAAGTGTCACCACGCTGTCTTGCAGCAGCAATCAACACCGCCAAGTTTTCTTTTACACGAGACTGACCGATGTAGTCCTCAAGTTTGCGAGGACGAAGTGATCTATCCAAACCTAGATCGTCTTCGGTGAACTCCGGCGTTAGCCCTCGTTTTTCGGTCGACTTTTTACTATGATCAAAGACATCAACACCAAAAGAGTTATTGTCAGCTTCTGCGTCAAAGTCCTCTGCCTCCCAAACAGACACTACGAGGCCCCCAATCTCTTAAGTGCATGGCGAATCACAGCAGCTGCGTCATTAAGATCGCCCTCAAAACCATCTAGCGCCACAGTTATCTCCGGAGATGTAAAGCCCATGTTAAGCAAGGCATCGGTTGCTTGAACAGTGCCGCTTGGCTTGATTTTTGATGTGTTCTCAGAAATATCGTTAACATCAAGCACTCCCCTGAGCTCCAAGATTATGCGCTGGGCAGTCTTTTTGCCGATACCACTCACGGTTGCCAAACGAGTTACATCCTCATCGGCAATTATGCGCTTAAGCGTATCAGCATTAAATGCCGATAAAGCCGAAAGGGCAACTTTTGGACCAATGCCGGATACTGTTATGAGTTTTTCGAAGAGCTGCTGTTCTCCGGAGGACAAAAAACCGTAGAGCGAAACACTGTCTTCACGAACGATCATGGTGGTGAGCACTGTGACCTCACTACCTTTTTCGTTTATAGCAGCCAAGCTCTGCGTTGAAAGCATAACACGATAACCTACGCCATTTACCTCGATGATGGCACTTTGGTTATCCATACTGAGTATTTCGCCTCTTAGACTAGCGATCATCTGTGCTCATTTCCTCTCTAAATTATCCAAAATCTTTTGAGTTGCGCAAACTCCTCGTCAATAATGGATTTTAAATACCCTAGCATAACCCACGTAGTTTGGCATGACAAAGTGCCACCGCCAAGGCATCTGATGAGTGATCCGGGGTTGGATCATGATCAAGTCCCAACATGGCCTTTACCATGTATTGTACTTGCTGTTTTTCAGCCCGACCTTGCCCCACCATGACCTGTTTAATTTGCGTTGGAGAATACTCTCCAACCTTAAGCCTGCTTTTTGCCGCTGCGATCAATACTGCTCCGCTGGCTTGCCCTGTTGTTAGAGCACTTTTTGCATTGCTGCCAAAAAAGATCGCTTCAATCCCAAGCTCTGCAGGTTTATATCTGTCGATAATCGCCAGCATCTCGTCGTAGATGTGTTCCAATCTTTCGATTATATGCACACCCGCTTTAGTGGTGATACATCCGTATGCTAAAGCGCGCTTTTTTGCACCACGCTGCTCAATAACGCCCCATCCGGTGTTGGCAAGTCCTGGGTCAATTCCGAGTATTATTAAAGTTTCCGTCAAAAGTAATATACCTCGCAATGCAAAAGTTCCAACTTATATTATAGCGAACATTTGTTCGTTCATGAATACTTTATCGACATTTAATTGATTATTTCTGCCTCAAACAATGCCAATTTAAAGGTTGTTTAAAGCAGCAAGGACTAAGCTATGCTACCTTTATATATTCAAACACATTCTAGATTCAGACTTTAAAGATTTGATTATCGCGCAGGAGTTTATAATGAGGGTTTTGTTAGTAGAAGACGAACGCCATTTGGCAGAAGCTTTAGAGCAAGTGCTGGGGCACAATAACTACTCTGTTGATCTTGCATTTGATGGTGAAGATGGTCTTTATCAAGCGCTTACAGACATTTACGACGTAATAGTTTTGGATATAATGTTGCCTAAATTGGACGGTTTGAGTGTACTTACTGAGATGAGACGTAAGCACATCAATACCCCTGTGATTTTACTCACAGCAAAGGGTGAGACTGACGACAAGGTAAAAGGGCTGGACAGCGGTGCAGACGATTATCTGGCAAAGCCGTTTCAGACCAGCGAGCTGCTGGCAAGAATCAGAGCGTTAGGAAGACGCAAAGGTGAAGTGCAAGTCAATGATCTGCTAACATACGCTGATCTGGAGCTAAACCCTTATTCGTTAGAGCTTAGAGTGCGCGACAAGACGTTTCATTTAACGCTAAAGGAAAGCCAACTTTTAGAGATACTCATTATCAATCATGATCTGACCGTCTCGCCAAACAGTATTATTGAAAAGATTTGGGGTTTTGAGGGAGACGCCGAAGAAAGCCATGTGCAAGTCTATGTTTCTTTCTTGAGAAAAAAGCTCAGCCAGCTGGAATCAAAAGCGCGCATCCAAACACATCGCGGCGTGGGCTACATGCTTACTCTTATTGAAGACGAGAGTTGATTACCTCTC
>DBCW01000015.1 GCA_002293265.1 Eggerthellales bacterium UBA948 | reverse complement strand
AGTATCAATCTCGGGGCGATTCAGAGCGCTTTAGGGAGTCCCGTGATATTTTGCGGCAGAGGCGGAAAACAGAAGCGACGGAGAGCGGAATGGATGAAACGAACACGGCAGGTAAAGCCGAGTAAGCCTTGCATCAGAGCGCAATAACTATTCGCAACCACCAAAAAACTCCCGTCCGAACTTGGCGTTCAGACGGGAGTTTTNNTCTAGTATCAAAACAGTATCAGCAGCTTCAAAAACGTCCCAAAACTGGGCATCTACCAGCGCTTATACCAAATACCGTCACTACTCCCACTCCACCGTTGCCGGTGGTTTACTGGTGATGTCGTAGGCTACTCGGTTTACGCCAGGTACTTCAGATACAATGCGACCGGATATTCTTGCCAATAGATCAAATGGCAGTCTTGCCCAGTCCGCTGTCATGGCATCACTCGATTCTACCGCTCTGAGTATTATTGGGTATGCATAAGTGCGCTCATCGCCCATTACGCCTACGCTTTTAATGTCCGGTAGCACTGCAAAGTATTGCCATACGCTGTTCTCAGAATTGCGTATGGCTGTTTCTTCAAATAATTGGTGATTGTAAGCATCTATTTCTTCGCGCACTATCGCATCGGCATCGCTAACTATCGTGAGCTTTTCTTTTGTGATGTCGCCAATGATACGCAGAGCTAACCCCGGACCGGGAAAAGGTTGACGATAGACTACATAGTCGGGTAGTCCAAGTGCTGTTCCCAAGCTGCGCACCTCATCTTTAAAGAAGTGGTCTAGTGGCTCTATCAAATCAAAATGCACACCATCAGGAAAAGGAATCAGATTGTGATGGCTTTTTATTGTTGAAGCTTTTCCGCCGGTTTTGCGTGCACCACTTTCGATAATGTCCGGATAGATTGTGCCTTGAGCCAGCCATTTTATGCCGCCGATCTTCTCGGCTTCCTCAAAAAACACTTTCCAGAACTCGGTGCCGATGATATTTCGCTTCTGCTCCGGGTCTGTGACTCCTTTGAGCAACTCAAGGTAGCGTTGTTTTGCATCTACCACAACCAATGGGATACTGAACTCACGCGCAAATACTTGTTCTATCGCTTCCGGTTCGCCCTTTCTGAGTAGGCCGTGGTTTACAAATACGCAAGTTAGCTGATCACCAATCGCTCTGTGGATCAGAGCGGCTGTAACGGCAGAGTCCACTCCTCCCGATAAAGCAAGTATCAGATGATCTGATCCAACTTGCTCTCGAATTGCTGTAATTTTTTCCTCAATGATGTTATCCATCGTCCATGATGCCTCAAGCCCAGCTATATCAAACAAGAAGTTCTTTAGCATGTCAGTTCCATATTGAGTGTGCACCACTTCAGGATGAAACTGAGTGGCAAATAATTTTCGCGAGGCATCCTCCATGGATGCTACCGGGCATACATTTGTTGATGATGTGACNNCTCTGTGACTCATCCACACAATTTGATCGGCTGGTGTCTCACCAAACAAAACCGAGTCTCCCCTACGCCGCAAATCCGCGCGACCATACTCGCCAACCTCTGTATGAGCTACGCTTCCACCCAACGTTTTTGCTATAATCTGTTGCCCATAGCAAAATCCGAGAACCGGAATACCTAATTCAAGAATTGCAGGCTCAATGCTTGGAGCATCTTCGGCATAAACACTGGCCGGACCGCCGGATAAAATGATAGCTGATGGCTCTAGTGCTCTGAGCGATTCGGCGCTTATATCGCATGGAGCAATCTCGGAGTATACCTGCAGGTCACGCACGCGTCTGGCAATTAATTGTCCGTATTGTGCGCCAAAATCCAGTACAATTACTGTTTGCATTGAGCTATTAACCACGTCCTGCACAAACTCACCTCAGATATCTCACTTATTGATAAAACTGCTACTCACTATAATGCGTGAAGATGGCACATTATATCAATTGCTGGTTAAATTGCTGATTTATTATTCACTTTGTGAGACAACGGTAATTTTCTACCTAACAGGCACGATCATCAAGGTCAAAAACTCGCTTTCAGGACGATCGTTGTCGTTTAAGTATTGATAGTAGATCTCACCGCCCATAACGTAGCCGTGATCTTGTATCCATGCAAAGATATCTTCAAGAGTTGGATCTTGCTTCTCGTATGGCCCCATGTCAATCGCTGTTACGACTTTTTGAGTTGGTATGGTAACTGCCTTCACATCTTCTGCCCCATCTACAGGATTGGCTACCGGAAAGCCAACTTCTACATCAAGTTTCGCTAAATCCATATTGTGAAAACACACCGTAGGTACACCGGAAGCGAGCTCATTTTCACTGTCTAAACGTGTGATGATCTTGCTCAATGAGTAGCCAACAAAGTTTGAATACTCCTCCATGAAATTGATTGTCTTGCGCACTGTCAACATATGAAAACCGGATTGTTTTTTAAGAAATACCTGAGAAATTCTTGTCATTTTTATCCCCCATATCTAGGTCAGGTCACCTGGCAAAGATGTCCGCGCAGCCCCTTGCTGCTCGATAAAACCATCAATACCAGCTATCATATAGATTAACATATCATTGTTGTAATGATTCCAAACGGGAGAAAGGTGGCGCTGATGCTTGCCAAAAAAGTGGAGAAACTTCTAAACGAACAGATTGTTGCAGAAATGTACTCAGCAAATCTTTATCTATCAATGTCAGCTTGGTTTTCGGACAAAAGCTTGGACGGTTATGCAAACTGGTTTTACGTGCAATACAAAGAGGAGATGGATCACGCGCTGATAATTTATAACTACATCAACAACGCCGGCGGCGTGGTCAAAATGGGAGCTGTAGACGCTCCGCCGGTTGATTTTAAAGATACCGGAGATATCTTGGAACAAACCATAGCTCACGAAGAGCTTGTGACCTCGTTGATATATGCCATCAACTCGGCAGCTACAGAAGCCGGAGACTATAAGACTATCCAGTTCCTAGACTGGTTTGTAAAAGAACAGGTGGAGGAAGAGGACAACGCTTCAACCAATCTTGGACGCTATAAGCTATTTGGCGCTGATCCCAGAGGCCTGCTCACACTGGATCAAGAAATGGCAGCGCGCACCTATAGCCAAACTCCGGAGCTAGCTGCAATTGAAGGTGCCTAGCTTAAGACCAACATTAGGTAATTCAACACAACTAATAACCAACAAGGGACGGTTCGGAAGTAGACAAAGAATCGTCCCTTGCATCAGTCTTGGGCTGCATTACAGCTGTTGTAAAAGCTTGGCGATACAATGGCTCTATTACAAGTGAAAGCCTTACTGATTAATCCCAACCGGACGCATCGGTATGCCTTTTTCAAGCAGATACGTTTTGAGCTCGCTCACAGAGTAGTTTCTGGATATTCTTGGTGAGTAAAGCATGCTGCTGATAATGGCTGCCTGCGACTCAGTATGAGTAAATAAATCCTCAAGGTGTTTTGGTGCTCCGGCACCACCTGATGCTACAAGCGGAACGCTAACGGCTGTCTCGGCCTTTTTCATCAGCTCAAGATCATAACCGGCCAGTGTGCCGTCGCAGTCTATGCTGTTAAGACATATTTCGCCTGCGCCTAACTGTTCACCGCGTTTTATCCACTCCATAGCATCCATGCCGGTGGCAACGCGAGCGCCATCAATAAACACCTCATAGCCACTAGGCATATTTGCCGTTCGCTTTACCTGCGTGGACAACACAATGCACTGCGAGCCAAAAGCCTTAGCGCCTTCAGCAATAATTTGCGGATTTCGCACAGCCATAGAATCGATGCTGATCTTTTCCGCTCCCGCCTTCAACACCTCGTACATGTCTTGCAAACTCTTAATTCCCCCGCCCACAGTAAAAGGGATAAAAACACAGCCCGCAACACTTTTCACCGACTCGATATCAATGCCGCGCTTTTCCGAGCTGGCAGTAATATCAAAAAAGATGAGCTCATCGATGTGCGCCTCGTAAAGCTCTTTGGCTAACTCTTCTGCCGGTGCAACGTCGATATTATCCTGAAACTGAACCGCCTTTGTAACCCTACCATGCATGATGTCAAAGCAAGCGATAAGCCTATTAGTTAGCATGAGAGCTCCTTGAACATACGCAACAAAGCCAGCCCAGCCTCACCGCTTTTCTCGGCATGAAACTGCGTAGCATAAATATTATCTCGCTGCACAGCGGCGGTAAAAGACCCGTTATAATCAGCGCTACCCCAAAGATCATGAGTATCCCCTACCTCCGCAGCGTAAGAATTAACAAAGTAGAAGTATTCATCTTGTGTTTGCGGAGGAACCTGTTTGACAAAATGCACTTGATTCCAGCCCATTTGCGGAACACGTACCTTCTCAGAGTCAAACTTGCGCACCCGCCCTTTGAGCCACCCAAGACATAAAGTATCCTCTTCCTCGCTATGCTCAAACAGAATTTGCATACCCACACAAATTCCCAAAAAAGGCGTCTTCTTTTCCAATACAGCATGTTCAAGCGCAGGCAGCAATCCCAGCTCATCGAGCGATTTCATGGTGGCTTTAGCACTACCAACACCGGGCAAAACTATGTGCGTTGCATCACTAAGATCTTGCGAAGAGCGAGCAAAATCAGTCTCAAAACCAAGGCGATTCATAGCGTGAAGAACACTAGGCGCGTTACCGGCCGAATAATCAATAATCCGAATCATGCATTTTCTCTTTTCTTACCCTTGCCAGTCATCATCTTTCAACTGAACAGTAAGATAGGATATCTGTCTTCGAACACATGTCAAGCGTATAAAGTAGCTAACTGCTTATATAAACTTCTGCTCAAAGTCATCCAACAACGCACAGTATCTGGCTTTTATAAGTAGTGATGGTGTAGTCTCAATTGAGTTTGGCAGTACCGCAATGTCTTGCACTAACGCCTCGCCATATTTCAGCTTCAACTCTTCCATGTCACCAAAGTCTAGACAACGCATGGTACAGGCATCCACGCATGCTGGATTAAGCCCTTCGGCTCGCAGCAAAATACAAGCAGTGCATTTTCTGGTAACTGCCGCCTGAATGTTATATTTTGGCGCACCATATGGGCAAGCCTCTACACAATACTTGCAACCGATGCAAAGGTCATCATTAGGCTGCACGGTACCGTCTTCTTCGATGTGCATTGCTCCGGAGGGACAGCTTTTGACACATGCAGGGTTTTCACAATGATTGCAACTCCAAGAAAAATGATAGTATCCGGGATTAGGGTACTCACCCTGCTCGTAGGTCTTTACCTGTCGATAGTTTATGCCTATCTGCAAGTTGTTAACATCCTTGCACATGATCTGGCATGTACGACACCCTGTACAACGAGTCTGATCGTAATAAAAACCCAATCTGGACATCAGCTTATGCCTCTCGTCTTTATCGACCCCCGCCATGTACTCTTAATATGCAGCTTGTATTTTACCGCAACAAAAAATGGAGTTGAGACCAAGTAGCCTCAACTCCATTAAAAAGCTCAACCGGGTTTAACTTAAATATATTTCTGATCAAAGTCTCGCTCTAAAGCGCACTCACGTGGTTTGATCAAAATAGATGGGTTGGTAACCGGAGCCGGAAGGATCGGAATTTCGTTAACAAGATCCGAGCCATACTTGGCTTTNNGGCTTTAAGCTCATCAAGGTCGCCAAAGTCAAGACAACGCATTGTGCAAGCATCCACACAAGCTGCTCTTTCGCCTTTGTCGCGCCAAGCCTTACATGTATCGCATTTACCAACAACGCTAGTTGACGCACGATATGTAGGCACACCATAAGGACAGGCCGTAACACATATCTTGCATCCGGTGCAGGCATCTGCATCTATCTGCACTGTACCGTCATCGGCAACATAGATCGCTTTTTCCGGACAGTTAAGCATGCATGCTGGTGTCTCGCAGTGATTGCAGCTCCAAGAGTAGTGATAATAACCGGGATTAGGATAATCGCCTTGCTCAAAGGTACGAACGTTGCGGTACAACTCACCTACCGGCAGATCATGAACATCCTTGCACATTACCTGACAAGCGCGACAGCCACTGCAGCGAGTCTGATCGTAATAAAATCCGAGTTTAGCCATTGTCTAACTCCTCTCTATTCCTGGCAGGAAGGTCGTTGATTTAGGCGCTCCGCATCCGGCAAGAAGTCGCCATCGTATTTCTCAATCGCACCGATGTTGGTGTTGTAGCCATCCACTCTAAGACCGCCCATTACCGGAGCGCAAAGCGTATTGGCTGCTCCACCAAGATCATATCCGGTCTTTTCATCGATCTCATACCAACCTCCATGCGTAACTCCAAGTACGCCGCGCATGATGCGTTTTGTTGCATAAAGCGGTCGAATAATGCTGCCCCACTCGTTATAAACGCGCACAATGTCGCCGTCTTTTAGACCTTCGGCTGCGGCATCTATCTCGTTCATAAATACCGGACGGGCAAATGCCTCTCTAAGCCACGGAATATTGTCAAAATGTGCGTGTGAAGAGCGAATATAGTGAGGATTGTAAACCTGATAAGGATATTCGCCCTTTTCTTTAGTTTCCCAATTTTTATATGTTGCCTCAATGCCGTTGATCGGCGGTACGTACTGAGGCAAAGCAGGTACAGTCGAAAAGCCCATAGCGGCTGTTATATTTCTAATCTTGCGACAATAAAACTCCATCTTGCCACTTTCGGACTTCATCGGGTTAGCCACCGGATCTTCTCTAAAGGCTTTAGCGCCTATTCTGCCAAACTTGTCGCCGGGCTTGCGCTCTACAGAGTAAACACCCTTTTGCCTAAACTCGCTGTATGTGATGCGACCATCTTGGGGCTCGCCTTTTGCGTCAAATTGAGCAACCTCTTCAGCAGTAAAGCTCAAAAGCTTCTCGTAGGTCTCGCCGTCATCCATAAGAACTTCGATGTTCTTTAGTACATCATAGTATGACTGACCTCTCTCATCCGGATACACCAATTTTGGATCGATATTCCAGCGCTTGCACAGTTCATCAGATATCCACTTGGGATCCTTTGCTTCGTACAAAGGCTCTACAATGTCGCCACCCACCAGACAGAACTCCATATTACCGGTGTAGATGTAGAGAGGATATGTTTCCCACGGAGTAATAATGGGAAGCACGATGTCTGAATACTTGGCGTTGGTATTAAAGTCCATGGCATGAGTCACGACAAACTCACATTGACGACAGGCGATGACCGCCGCTGCCATCCATTCGGTGCGATGCATAAGGTTTAGCGAGTAATTATAGATGCATTTGATGTCGATCTCGCGCTCCTCGGCAGGCAGAAAATCAAAGAAGCCCGTGAATACATATTTCTTGTCAACCATCGACTTCCACTGCATTGCGTCTTGCAGCACATCATCCACAGGGTTTTGTATATATGGGAAGGGATTATAAGTTTGACGGATAATGGGCTTGGTATTGTTGAGCAACATGTCGCGGATCGAAGCGCCCATTGCATGCCCCGGTTGTCCAAAATGTCCACCCATTGCACCCAGCGCCATGAGCATCTGAACCAAACCTTCGGAGTTATTTGTGCGCCCGGGACCCCAAGTTGAGATGAAGGCCGTCTTATTATTCTTACCGAGCACACGTGCGATCTCGGCAATTTTTTCCGGGGCTACGCCGCAGATATCAGATGCCCATTCAGGGGTTTTAGGAACGCCGTCAAGCTCACCCAAGATGTAAGCTTTGAAGTTTTGCTCTTTGGGCTCACCATCGGGCATGCTATCAGCGTCAAAACCGATAGTGCAGCGCTCGATAATGTCCCAGTCTATGAGCGGGTTGGTCTCAGGATCATCTTCTGTAAGCATGGTATATGCCATACCGATGCACATTGCCATATCGCTTCCCGGACGTATCGGTACCCACTCAGCACCAGTCACAGCCACTGTGTCGTTATACATTGGGTCTATGATATACATCTTCTTTTTTGCGTCGATCAACGGTAAGAATGTTGAGAACAATGTACTTCCGTCAGCACTATAAGCCGGATTAAACCCAAAGAAGACATAATTCTCGCAGTTGCGAGCGTCAAAACGGTCGTTGCCTAAGTCGCCGCCGGTTCCAGTACCAAAACCGTACATGCTTGGTGCTGAGGAGAATGAACCGGATGAAGCCGTACCTTTATGAACAACTTGTCCGCCATATGCATTGAGCACATTTACCCACTCTAAGTCACGAGCGGTAGCATTAAGACCAATCTTTTCTTGAGTAAGACTGCCTACAGCAGTATTAAATCCACTACCGAATATGGCACGGTTTCCGTACTTTTCCTTAATACGCGTTATTTCGGATGCAATCATGTCCAAGGCATCTTCCCAAGAGATACGCTCCCATTCGTCAATGCCGCGTAGTTGCCCGTTAATCTTTGCCGGATCTCCGCCCGGCTGCCAGCTCTTGCGCTTCATCGGGTATTTGAGGCGGTCGGCACCAAATACGTCTTCAATGCGAGAATGCCCACGCACACAGCAACGTCTCTGCGGCCAATCCATGCTGTCCTCATGATAGTCGTCTGTTTTCATGCGCAGGCAAACATTGTCAACCATATATACGCTCATTGCGCATTTTCCTCCGCAATGTGACCAACATATTGCGGATACCCATTCGCCTTCCGGAACAGTGGGTGGAGTAGGTGTTTTAGTTACCGTAGTGTTATTGCTGCAGCCCATGAGACCAGTCGTCCCTAAAACTGCAAGTGCGGCAGCGCTGGCTCCTACAAAGCTTCTTCGAGACAATCCTTTTGAATTGGCTCTCTCAATGATATTTTTCATTGATTCTCCTTTGTTCAAATGCCTTACGCCTTGGTGGTCTGCCTGGTGTCAAATCGCAGGTCAGCAAAGTTTTCCTCCAAGACTTTCTTCCACTATCCATTGAACAATTTTGCCTACGCGGTTTCAATTTTTATCCGATTAAAATTGCCGGCAAACCTTTAACATTTTTTAATAGTTTTATCTGTTGAAGCAAGAGACAAACATTAAAAAATCTCAGTCGCCAAAACGATAGCCAACATGCCAGACCGTTTGTAACCAAAACGGCGTTGAAGGGTCGTCTTCGATCTTTTCTCTGATCTTGCGTATGAAAACAGCCAGGCTTGTGGTCTCACCAACAAACTCCTTACCCCAGACTTCATGTATCAGCTGTTCTTTGGTAAAGACCTCGCCCGGATGCGCAGCCAATAAGCTTAGAATCTGATACTCTTTGGGAGTGANNACTTGGTGGGCGATCAGATCGATCTCAATTCCATCAAATATCAGGCGCTCGATATTACTTTGTTCCACTTGGGCTCTGCTTCGCAAATTAGCCTTTATCTTCAAAGTCAATTCTTGCGCACTAAACGGCTTAACTATGTAGTCATCAGCTCCACTCGAAAAGCCCACTCTTCTATCGACTATATCTCCTTTTGCGGAAAGAAAAATTATTGGAGTCTCAACATTTTTCGCACGTAGTTCCTGACAGACCTCAAAACCATCCATTCCCGGTAACATTACGTCCAAAAGCAACAGATCTGGTCTCTCTTGCTCAAAAACATTAAAGACGCTTAACCCATCACTTACTGATACAAAATCATAACCGCAGTCCAAGATAATCCGCTCGACTAAAGTTCGCATTGCTTGTTCATCATCGGCTAACATAATCTTCATGAGATTTGATCCTTTTCTCTTGTGAAGCACCAATTTATTCATTGCGCTTGATCTTCTACACAGTTTGCCTCAGCTATATCTGAGCAGAATCTGACTTACAAACAATTAATCGGTACTTCGCCAGGGAAACACCAACTCCTAAACCTCCATGAACATTTACTACTGATCATGAAGATCCATCGCCCCCACCGGCATACGCACTATAAATGTTGATCCCTCCTTATATGTGCTTATAGCTGATATCTCACCGTTATGCGCTAGCACCAACTTTTTAACAACAGATAAACCAAGTCCGGTACCCTTATAGCGTCGATGCGACGAGTGATCAGCTTGCGTGAACTCTTCAAATATTGCATCAAGATCGTTTTTCTTGATGCCAATGCCATCATCTTGCACTTTGATGACCACATCGTTTTTAGCTTCATCGTATTGGACAAAAATGCAAACATGCCCACCACGTTGTGTGTACTTTACAGCGTTTGCAACCAGGTTTTCCAGTATGCGCCGAGTCTTTTCCCAATCTGCACAAATTATCGGTACATCACTTGCAATATTGATCGCAAGCTCAATGCCTTTGCGCTCAGCCAAAAACCCTAACGTACGCTTAACTAAACCAACAAGATCAAATAAATCCAAAGGTTCAAGATGTAGTTCCAGCCTATCAGCATCAATTCGCGCTGCTTCAAGCAGATTGTTGATCATCTGCAAAAGTAACTGACCATTTTCGTGTATCTCTTGCACCGCCATGATCTCTCGCTCATCACGCGAATCGATGTTTTCTAACCAAACTTCGGTAAATGCCAAGATCACAGTTAATGGTGTGCGTAAGTCATGGCTAATTATGGTGAGGAACTCCGATTTATAATCACTTTCTTCCTTGAGCAACATGTTGGCTTCTTCAAGTTGAATACGTTGCTGCTCAAGGATCTTGTTTGCCTCATGAAGTTCCAATGTGCGACTGTGAACTTGTTCTTCAAGATTGTTGTACACGAAGTTTAGCTGCTCGGCCATCGATTTAAAATGAACAGCCAAGCGTCCAATCTCATCAGCATTGTTAATATCACTAATGTCGATGTCTAGTTTGCCATCTTCGATATCTTTTGTAGCCAACTCTAACTTTGATATCGGCTTTGTGACCAGGCGAGACATTGCCATGAATATGATTATCATCGAGATTACTGTGATGAGAAACGTGTATAAAGCTTGCTGCCACACTGTCGCATTGATATTTGATAGATAAAGATCGACCGGCATTATGATGCTTATGGCTCCACCGACATCACCAACAGCCATGCCCTCTTTTGGGTATCCGGTAATGTCGATCTCGTTTGCAGGAGTTCCGTGACAACTCATGCACGAATCACGGATATATAAAGGCGTTACGTATCTAAATACGTCTTTATCAAGGTATGTGGTGATCGCAAAGTACTCGGTTTTTGTATCTGTGAAAGACTGAAAAGCAGCTTGCTCAAAATCATCGGCAAATGCATTTGGATTTCTTGGCATTTCGCTTACATAGCGTACAGAATAATCCGATTTCTGCATAAATATTCTACTGATGCTTTTGCCTGCAATGGCGCAGTAAAGTCCTTTGAAGTTGTACGAACCATCAGCATCGGTATCTATTCTAGATTGGTTGATCTCTATAAACTCCCACGAAGATTCCATCTGAGCTGCAAGTATCTGTGTTTTTTCAAGCATTTCTTGCTCGGCTCGTGAGCGCAAGTGAGTTGAATTCCATATTACATTAGCCACCAAAGCTATCAGTGCAAAAGCGACCAAGAGTCCGATAATCTTGGTTCTTAGCTTTACCCCTTTCATGACCGTTTGTTACTTTGGCTTTTTGTCAGCAGTTATCTGCAAGTCCAATAAACCACCTTCTTGGATTGCACTACTTATCTGCTCAAGTGCCGCAACATCAACCTTTATAAACTCAGCGAGCATTCTTGCTAAAGCATGGTAATAAAGATCAGCATTAGCCTCATTGAGCGCTTGAACAAAATCATCGATCCATAATAAAAGATGATTAATCAGGAACTCTTTTTGCACCTCAATCAGTCTTAAGCATTCTTTATAGTTTGCATCTTCGGCGCTATCATTGAAGTTAATTGCAAGCTGCCTAATAAAGTCCAGCTCGGCCGTTAGACTGTCATCCGGCTCATTTGGATAGCCCGAGAATACATATCCTTCTGAAGAAAAGAATTCTCTTACCTTTAGAGTGCTTTGCTGAAATAAGAGGCGTTTTGGTGATGTGTAAACCGACTCCCATTGCGGAGCTAAAACGGTCTGAGGACCTATGAATAGGCGCGAGTAATCAGCTTCCAAACTAATACACTTTGTCTGAAGCTCTGAGGAATCTTTGGCTGCGAAATTTTTTTGCAAAGCCCGTATATCATTAAATGCAGAAGCGTATGCATCGTTGTCGGAGTCTTCAAAGATCGACAAGGCATCAATGGTAGCTCCACCAAAAACCACTTCTACTTGGGTCGCAGATGCGCTCTCAGAAAAAACATGCCATAAAACGGTGTAGAGGTGTAACCTTGCATCATTTACGATCAAAAGCTTCTCTTGCATCATGCGACTCCCTTCAGCCGATGTGCGTCCCCTCGACCACACTGTAATAAACTTACTCCACATATTTAGTTAAAAACCTTTGTATATCATGCCACAATTATACGTACTTTTGCATGTTTATCACGCTTAAAAATAATTAATAATTGGCTTTACAATTGGATGGTTGTTTGGAGCAGATACCTGCTTTCAACAGACATCTACCCTTAAAGATAGTCAATCAAACCATGGCAGCTATGTTATCATGTCGAGCATACTAACTAACAATTCTCGAAGCTTAGGGGCGATACCATGCGCATCGAGTCACTTTCGTTGTTTTTGCTGGTAATAGAGAAAGGCTGCATATCTAAGGCGGCTCGCCAAGTCTATATTTCACAACAAGGCGCAAGCTCCGTGATCAAGAACCTGGAACACGACTTTGGGGTTGCACTTTTTGATCGCAGAGGAAACGACCTTATTCTCACCGAAAGCGGCAAGCGCATTGCGCACGAAGCTGAGCAGGTTGTATCAGCGTATCGCCGCCTACAGACGATCGCGGCGCTGGGTAAAGCCAACGGCAGTGTATCCGATGTACCTCTTCGTGTAATAACTACTCCGTATACGCTGCACACCTTCACACCAATATTTGATGCTTACAATGAAGCACTGGGCGCAACTAATGCACTCGAATTTATCGAAAAGAGTCTATTCGAAATAATTAGAGAATACCCTGATTTGGACGATGATGCGGTCTACATGATCAATATCCCCTCCTTCATGACCCATATTTCACAAAACATCGGATCATCATTCAAGCCGCTGGTCACATCTGATCTCATGCTTTTCTGTCGTAGCGATGCAGACTATGCAAAAAACAAAGTGATCGCAAAGCCAAACCTAAAAGGTGCGCAGATAGCTTGTTATAAAGAAGAATTACTTAAGCGACTGATAAGAAATCTGATAAAAGACATTGCCGATGCCGAGATCAGAGTGCAAACCACCAGTCTGGCGCTGCTAACTAAGGCAATCATCGAACAAGGATTTGTTAGCTTTACCGATTCATTTTCAGTCTTTTTGGGTGGCAGTCCACCCACCAATGAAGCAACTGTTGTTCCCATTATTGACAGCACCAAGCTAACCACAGGCATATTGGGAAAGTCACACAACCAACAAGCTATTGGTTTCACATCTTTTCTTGAAGGCTACTTCTCAATTATATGTGCCGATTACATGAACCGTTTTCCCATCATTGGGTTTCCCGTTGACCACGAGCAGATTATGGTCACTTCATGAAACTTACCCGATTTCGCATCAAACAAGACATATGTCGCATATGCGGAAAATGCGAACAAGCATGCGAGGAAAACGCCATCATCACCAATGCCAATAAGACTGTTGAGATTGATTATAAACGCTGCAATCGCTGTGGGCGCTGCCTTGAAGCTTGCAAGCTGCGAGCCATCACAAAAGAAGTCGGATTGTTTATATAACCGCATTATAGACACACATCTGCCCTACATTACAAACAGGGTACAACTTTTCCTTGTACCCCTACCGCGCCTTAGTGTTTGCATTACCGCTCTTTGGTTATCAAAATCTTCAGGAAGCACAAACACAACAACCAAAGAAAGGAGAGCAGATGTCGTCAATTACGTTTAAAGAAGACGGAGGAAAGATCGTCAAGACAAATTGTTTTGAGTGCCATGCAAAATGTGGCGTTCTTTGCGAAGTTGACAAGGACGGAGTTTTGGTGGGCGTCAAAGGCAACCCCGAAGACCCACGCAGCGAAGGTCGTTTGTGTGGCAAAGGACTTTCGGCTCCAAAGATCCTCTACGATCCCCACAGGCTCAATTACCCACTGCGCCGTTTAGGCGAGCGAGGCGAAGGAAAATGGGAGGAGATCTCTTGGGATGAAGCTCTGGATTGGTTGGTAGACAGAGTGCAAAAGATCACTGAAGAATATGGCGCAGAAGCCATTGCTTACGGACAAGGCACAGGCCGCGGTACCAACCAGTGGACAGCGCGGTCAGGCAACGCCGGAGGTCGTGTACACCACAGTCTTTCTCCCGGAAACATCTGTCTTGTACCGATGATGGTACAGTGTTTTCTGCAGTACGGCATGTTTCCCACCTTTGATGGCTGTGATTTTGACAACGCTGACTGCATCGTCTTTTGGGGTGCCAACTCGGTTTGGACTGAAGCCACTTACACATCCGGGCAAATTGGGCGAAGTCGCGATCGTGGTGCCAAGCTTATTGTCATCGACCCATTTTTTGAGCACCCGCTTGCTGCCAAGGCCGACTACTTTTTAGGTGTGCGCCCCGGATCAGACACCTACCTCGCTTATGCCTGGCTTAACGTCATCATGAACGAAGATCTTTTTGACTATGAGTTCACTCAAAAATACACCAACGCCCCAATGGTGCTTATCGAAGGTATCGAAGCCCCTCTCAATGAAGCCTTAATCAAAGAGGGCGGAAACGAGCAAGCCATGTTGGTGTGGGATAAAAAGAGCCAGTCCTTTGTAGAGATCCACAGTAAGGATATCGATGAGGATCTGGAGTATCGCGGCATGGTTAAGCTGCTCGATGGTCAAGAGGTACCTGTAAAGACCGTCTGGATTGGTCTTAAAGAGCGCGCAGCTGAATGGACACCGGAAAAAGCCGAGGATCGATGCTGGGTAAGCGCAAACAAGATCAGAGAGTCTGCACGTGCTTATGCCAATGCACCGGCAGCGACAATCAATGTCTTTCAGGGTATCGAAGAGCAGACCAATTGCAAAGACTCGCTGCAACTCATCAACATAATTATCGCCATCTGCGGCAATTTGGAGAAAAAAGGCGGTAATTTGAGTATGCCGTTTTGGAACCAAATGGGTCCACTCGGAGGCGCTGAGCCTGCCACGCAAAAGGAACTGCGAATCATAGATGAGCGTGCACCCGGAACAGTCTATGGCGTATCTAATCCATCGGCGGCTTTTGAGGCCATGCGCACGGGTAAACCTTATCCGCTTAAAGCCTACATTATGGTTCAAGGTAATCCGCTGTCTTGGTCGGAAAATACTGCAAAGGTCAAAGAATCCTTGATGTGTCTGGATCTTTTAGTGTGTATGGATTACTTTATGTCGCCCACGTGCGAGTTGGCTGATCTCGTTTTGCCTTCCACGCACTGGACAGAACGCGATTATTTGGCTGATGAGGTATGCAGTGAATGGATATTTGGACAGCAGAAAGCCGTAGACGCGCTGTATGAACGCAGAAGCGATGTGTGGTTCTATCGCACCTTTGGCAACCGCCTAAATCCGGAGTGGTGGCCGTGGGAAACTGACGAAGAGCTGTTTGATTGGCAGCTTGAACAAACACATGCTGGTATTACTTGGCCGGATCTTAAGGAAAAGTGGATTCACCACGTGCCGCAAGCTCCTTCTCGTGAGTACCAGACCAATGGCTTTGGCACACCGTCTGGTCGTATTGAATTGTATTCAGTCATCGAGCTGATCATGGGATCAAAGCCGTTTCCCGAGGCCAGTGAGCCCAAAGAAAGCATCTATGCCACACCGGACGTTGCCGAAGAATACCCGCTCACCGGCATCACCGGACGCCGCTATCCAACGTATTATCACTCGGCCTATCGCGGCATCCCGCATCTTCGTGAGCTGATCCCTGAGCCACAGGTCATTTTTCACACCTCTATTGCCAAAGAATTAGGTATTGAATACGGCGAATGGGTCTGGGTAGAATCCCCCACCGGGCGTATCACCATGAAAGCTCGTCCCAGTGACGGTCTGGATCCACGCGTTTGCGTGATCCCGCACGGTTGGTGGCAAGCTTGTCCGGAGCTTGGACTGCCGGGATATCCAAACGGCATGTCTAATGCCAATACTATCACCAGCGATAAGACTTATAACGATGAGTACTTAACACCCGGACTGCGAAGTACGCTTTGCCGCGTGGTAAAGAAGGGTGGTGAGTAACATGTCTACAAATACTACGACTGTGCATTATGGCATGGTGATCGATCTTGACAAATGCACCGGCTGCCAAGCTTGCTCTGTGGCTTGCAAGATGGAAAACAACGTAGAGCTGGGTCTGTTTTGGCTTCGCGTAAAGCGTATGGGGCCAATTGGCAAATATCCCGATGATGTGGAGATGTTTTACTTCCCTAATCAATGCATGCATTGCGCTGAGCCAAGCTGCATTAAGGTTTGTCCGACCAAGGCAACCTACAAAACCGAAGAGGGCGTTGTGCTGGTAGATGCAAATCGCTGCTTTGGTTGCGAGTATTGCATTTGGGCTTGCCCTTACGAAGCGCGCAGCGTTAATCCAAAGACCAAAACGGTTGAAAAATGCATCTTGTGCGTTCATAAGTTGGAGAAAAACGAAAAGCCCGCTTGCGCGTATACCTGCACAACGGGATGTCGCATAATCGGCGATCTAAATGATCCGAAATCTGAAATATCGCAGGTTCTAAAAAACAATGAAGACCGTCACTTTACAATTCATTCCGAATTTGGCAACGAGCCTTCACTTGTCTACTTACTACCCAGGAAAGGAGCTGAGACACTATGCAAATCCATTGGCCGCTAATCATCTCCACAGTTTGTCAGCGTGTAGGTTTAGGCGCGTTCATCTTTGCGTATGTTGCAAGCGCGCTCTTTGGACTGGAACTCCCCATGAATGTGGTCGCTATTTTCACACTTGCACTTTTAGCTATTGGCGGTGTGGCATCCATATTCCATCTAAAGCGCCCACAACGTTTTTTTAATGCGTTTTCCAACATGGGGTCACATCTAACTCAGGAAGCCTTGATCACACCATTTTTAGGCATCGCTTTGTTGGTGTGCGTGTTAAATGGTCTTATATTTGAAGTTGGAAGTGCAACCATAATTGTCGACACAGTAACTGCCGTTCTGGCTTTGGCCTTTTTGGTATGCACAGGACTTGCCTATCAGATGGGCTCACGCCCGGCTTGGAACACACCATTCGTACTGGCGCTGTTCTTACTTACCGCATTAGAGGCCGGCGGAATTGCAGTTTTAGTCTTTTGCTTTGTCTTAAACATCACCGCGCCTTTGTTATTGATCGCTTCTGTATTGGTGTGCACGGCAATCTGCATCACTACCCAGATTGCTTACGTGATCAGAATGCGCGGTGTTGGTTATGGAGTAGCCATTAATGCTTTTGATAATCCATATCGTTTCACTTTTGTCTTTTGGATCATATCAGGAGCAGCTTTACCCCTTATTGGTATTGCCTTGTGTCTGGTCTTTGTATCGTCTTTGGTAGCCATATGCTCACTCCTGTTTGCTGCACTAGGCATTGCCGCCTGGACCGTTTTGTTCTTCAAAGGCGCACTTAAGGTAAAAATGTTTCCTATGTATTCGGTCGATCTGAACTTAGATATGTAAATCCGCATGCGCTCTGACCACGCAAAGTGATTCCTTGTCATTTTGCGTGGAGAGCACCTTGCGCTGAGAGGCTAGTAGCCTTCGGGCACATGTTCGTTGCCTTGGCGCTAATAAAGATCGCTATCGAAAGGATTGAAATGGAAAAAAAGTTTTTTGTGTACTTTAGGAGGACAAATAGCAACACAGACAACCATAGGTAATTGGTTTGTGCAAAAACGTGGGCTTGCCATGGCCATCACAATGGGACTTGGCGGTGTCATCGCTTTTGCTTACCCTCTAATAACTAACGCCGCCATGGTGCAATCAGGTTCGTGGAGTTGGGGGTTCTATCTCATTTCCATAATTGCTGCCGTTGCTCTGCTTGTAATTTTTCCGCTTATCAAAGATAAGCCTGCTGATGTCAATCAAGTTCCAGACGGAATTGAACCAGCTCGAATACTTGGTGTTTGTGCATTACTTGCAGGCGTAGGCGCATTCCTCGGATTCATTTGCACATCCGGAAATATTGTTATTTTGTATGCCTACTACATTTTGCTCGGCATAGCTTTTGGTGGCAATACCAGCGTTATGCCCACAGCTTTTGCAAACTACTTTGGTATCGTAAACTTCCCAAAGATCATGGGCGTTATCCTGTTACTGCTATCAGTATTTTCATGCCTGGTTCCAATCATTGCCGGCATAGTCTTCGATGTAATTAGCAGCTACACAGTCATGTTCCTCGCTGTTACCATCATATGCGCTATAGGCGCCATTGCAACCTTCTTGGTTCGCTACCCTAAGACGAAAGCGTAAACGTCAACTAGAAAAAGAACCATGCTTTGACCCTCCACGCTTAATATTGTAGAGGGTCACTTCTATTCATGGTGACAAGTACGATTAAACAATCTCATCAGACTGATAAATTAGTGTTTAGCGCAGAGGTTTCATTCCCGCTCTCTCCCTGTCATTCCTGCGAAAGCAGGAATCCATTTTTGCTAGTTCATGCGTTTGTGGATTCCC
>DBCW01000006.1:2362-2595 GCA_002293265.1 Eggerthellales bacterium UBA948 | reverse complement strand
ATTTAAGTCCAGCATATAAGTAATTCTCCCCACGCATCTCTATCCCTAAATTTTTCAAAATATAATTCTAATATAAAAGTATTTTGCACAATGTAGTTGCTATAACTCTGTTGCTTTATGGTTTACTTTCTCGACCAAATCTTGTAGGCATATAACAAGAGATACAGCTCATAACTCATACATATTCTCTTGCCACTCTCACAATTCTCTTGTCATTCCTGCACTCTCCCTGT
>DBCW01000006.1:0-2337 GCA_002293265.1 Eggerthellales bacterium UBA948 | reverse complement strand
CTCTCCCTGTCATTCCTGCGAAAGCAGGAATCCATTTATGCAAGTTTTGTGCGTGTATGGATTCCCGCCTGCGCGAGAATGACTAGACAGTGTTTTAGTTGTTGATGGGTTTACAGGATGGATTCCCACCTGCGCGAGAATTACAAAGGATTTGCGTCCTCAGTCATCACATCTGCAAGCGAATGGATTCCTGCTTTCGCAGGAATGACAGAGAGAGTAGCAGGAATCCATTCGCTCAAAGAGCTCGCACAACTCACGCTCTGACCTTGTCTGCGCAGGCGTAAATCCATTCGGGTGGATATCGGTTATGTAGTCCCGATTTCACAAAAATGGTAAAGGGAACCGGAATTCCGGAGCAGAGATTCCCAACCAACGCCTGAGAGAAGTTACGGTAAAATACTTGTTATGTTTGACCGGAGGTAGGCGGTCAACGCCCGTTTGAGCAAAGAAAGTTTATTGAAGCAGAACAAAACAGAACCAATGCGAAATAAAAATCATACCAGGAGGTAAATATGAGTGAGAACGCTGAAAGCAGCAACACGATCAGTGCTGCCCAAACCACTGTAAAGGCCGAGTCTCAAAAGGGTGATTATCCTGATTTTATGCTTAAAGAGATCCACGAACAACCAAGAGTCCTGCGCGATACTTTTGCCGGACGCTTTGATGCCCAAAGCGGCAAGTTAAACATGAACGAGATTCCGCTTTCAACAGAAGAGATCAATGCCGTAGATCGTATCTATATCATTGCTTGTGGCACTTCATATCATGCCGGTATCGTTGGCAAAGACATGATTGAGCAAGCAGCACGTATTCCTGTAGAAGTTCAGATCGCCTCAGAGTTTTGTTATCGCCAACCGGTGTTTACGCCAAACACCATTGCAATAGCTATAAGCCAATCCGGCGAGACCGGCGACACCATGGACGCTATTGCCCTCGCTAAAGCGGCAGACACTCCTATTATTACCATAACCAATGTTGCTGATTCCAGCATGACCAAAGAATCTATTGCCACCCTACAAGTTCTGGCCGACCAAGAGGTATCTATTGCCGCCACCAAAAGCTACACCGGACAGCTCGCGCATCTGGCGCTGCTAGCTTTGTATCTTGGCCAAGAGCGAGGTACTATAAGCGCCGAAGATATTTCCTCAGCTTACGAAGATCTCACACAAATACCTCAGCAAGTAGAAAGCATATTGAGCGAGTCAAGCATTGCAGCTATCGAAGCAGCTGCCGCAACATGTTACAAAGCTCACGATGTGATCTTTATAGGTCGAGGAGTAGCTGCAGCAACTTGCATGGAAGCCTCACTCAAACTCAAAGAGACTAGCTACGTGCATGGCGAGGGTTATGCAGCAAACGAGTTTAGACACGGTCCGATAGCCATGATCGATGCTGAAGCTGCCACTCCGGTTGTAGCCTTAGCTATGGAGAGCAAAACTCGCGAAAGAATGCTGACCATTATCAAAGAGGTCAAAGGATATGGCGGAAACGTTGTAGCCTTAGCTACCGAGGGAGACACACAAGCAGCCAATCTGGCAGACTCTGTGATCTATCTACCAAGAATCCGCGAAATGTACCTGCCTTTTACAGCTATCGTAGCGTTGCAGGTATTTGCCCGACGCATCGCTTTGCTGCTTGGACGCGATATTGATCACCCACGCGGCTTGGTTAAGGCTGTTGTAGATTAAAAAGCACGATCATTCGAATTGCACTTATCAGAGATGTGGCGTCTAGGTATGAGGCGCCACATTTTCTTTATCACATAGGCTACGGTTGATAAGACTATCGGAAGTATCGGTCGAGTACTAAGAAAAATTATGCCAACCCAACTGTGACGTGGCGGAGACGCATGTGAATCGAACACACCCAAGACGTTCTGCACGCCTCGCAACGGCTTTGAAGGCCGCGGAGCCCACCAGGACCCAAGCATCTCCATGGGGTATTCTAGCAAATAGTTGCAGCTTAGTCTTCGANNTAGCAAATTGCAGTCGCTAAATCTTCAGCGTTTTTAGTAAAACATAACAACTGTCTCTACATCAACATTCTTTGGTCGCCTCTTCTGCGGGTTATGCCTTGGGCGTCGAAGTATTCTAGTAGCGGCACGGCGTATTTGCGACTGGTGTTCATGGCTTCTTTTAGTTCTGCCACTGAGGCCGCTTCGTGCTCCTCCAGATAGTTGCGCACTGATCCTTCAAAAGCCGCCAGAACTTGTGCTTCAAAGTATTGGTCTTTGTTGATGCGCTTTGCTTGACCTTGCTTTTCCAGTGCTCCTAATGCTCGGTGCGCCAAAGACGTTTCAATTCTTGCTGTAGCGATCAGATCGTTAACGGAGGGGGG
>DBCW01000011.1:4853-5322 GCA_002293265.1 Eggerthellales bacterium UBA948 | reverse complement strand
CAGGAAGTCGTAGGGATGACAGGGGGATTTATGGGAATGACAGGGGGATTTTTAACCAATACGGGCGGCTTTTCGCCGCCCGTATTGGTTCTTGTGGTTTATCGTTGTTTGCTTGCCTTATCTGTTGTCTGAGGCATTGTGCTTTTCTGCTAATGCGGCGCGTCCTGCTGCCAGGCGGGCTAGTGGCACGCGGTATGGTGAGCATGAGACATAATCCAGGCCAATTTCGTGGAATGTCATTACGCTGTCCGGGTCGCCTCCGTGCTCTCCGCATACTCCCAAAGTTATACCGGGGTTACCCTCGCGTCCCAATTCGCTTGCTATTTTGACCAGCTTGGCTACGCCTGGGTCAACTGTCTCAAATGGGTTGTAAGGGATGATCTTGCGCTCTAGATAGCGCGGGATGAACTTGGACTCAACGTCGTCACGTGAGAAACCAAAGGTTGTCTGCGTGAGGTCGTTGGTGCCA
>DBCW01000011.1:0-4733 GCA_002293265.1 Eggerthellales bacterium UBA948 | reverse complement strand
ACCAGCGGAATCATGATCTCCGGCTCGGGGTTAAAGCCCTCTTTGATCAAGCGAGCGGTAGCTACAGCGATTGCCCTTACTTGCATGGCTGCAAGCTCAGGGTTCAGAATTGCCAAACGAACACCGCGAAGCCCAAGCATCGGGTTCATCTCGGTCATAGAATCAATACGGCTAAGCAGATTGCGTTTGGTTCTTAGTACATCTGCTTCTGCCCCGGTATGCTCAAGCTTGGTTATCTCTACCTCTAAGCTGCGTGGGTCATCCAAGAACTCATGTAGTGGCGGGTCGAGCAAGCGCACAACAACGGGCAGACCATCCATAGCTTTAAACATGCCATAGAAGTCCTCGGTCTGAACGGCCAACAGGTCATCTAGCGCCTGATCGCGTGCTGCCGGATCATCGGTGAGGATGAAGCTCTGGATGATGGATTTGCGATCCCCTAAGAACATATGCTCGGTGCGGCAAAGACCAATACCGGCTGCACCAAAGTCGCGTGAAAGCTGGGCATCTTCCGGATTATCGGCGTTAGCACGCACGCCCAACCTGCGGAACCCATCTGCCCACTCAAGAATGGTGTCCAGATCGCCGGTAAGCTCCGGTAATACCAAGTCTACTGCGCCCAAAACCACGATACCGGTGGTTCCGTCGATGGAGACCATGTCGCCCTCTTTAATGACGATGTCGGTGCCGGTGATTGTGGCTTGTTTGGCTTCGGCATCGATCTTTAGTGTCTCGGCACCGCAAACACAAGGTGTTCCCATGCCGCGAGCGATAACAGCAGCGTGTGAAGTCTTGCCGCCGTGACTGGTCAAAATGCCCTCGGCAGCTACCATGCCGGCAAGATCATCCGGGTTTGTCTCCCAGCGAATAAGCACGCACTTGTTACCAAGAGCTGCAGCCGATACGGCATCAGCAGCAGAAAATACTGCCTCGCCCACAGCAGCACCGGGGCTGGCGTTTAGACCTTTGGCAACCACATCATAGGTGGCACCTTTATCAAATTGTGGATGGAGGAGTTGGTCTAGTTGAGCCGGATCAATACGCAGCACTGCTTCTTCTTTGGTGATCAATCCCTCTTCAACCATACAAATAGCAATGTGCAAAGCTGCCTGAGCGGTGCGCTTGCCTACGCGAGTCTGAAGCATCCATAGTTTACCTTGCTCGATGGTAAACTCAATGTCGCACATATCGCGGTAATGATTCTCAAGAATCTTAAAGACTTCCTCAAGCTCTTGTCCGGCGCCTTGCAGACCGTCTACCTCTTTGAGCTCTGCAATTGGAGAGGTATTGCGAATGCCGGCGACAACGTCTTCGCCTTGAGCGTTTACCAGGTAATCGCCGTAGAATTCGTTTTCGCCGTTAGCCGGATTGCGTGTAAAGGCAACGCCTGTGGCAGAAGTCTCACCTTTGTTGCCAAACACCATGGCTTGTACGTTTACGGCTGTACCAAGATCATCAGATATCTTGTTCTGGCGACGATAAAGCTGAGCACGATCATTCATCCAGCTGCCAAAGACTGCACGGATCGACAGATTTAGCTGCATGTCCGGGTCTTGCGGGAACTGTACTGCACCGTCAACTACCAACTCCGGGTATTCATCGGCAGACACAGACGCGCTAAAGATGTCTTTGAACTCTGCGACCAAAGACTCAAGATCCTCGGCACTTAATTCATTATCACCTTTTACACCACGGGTGATCTTTTTGGCAGTAATAGCGTTTTCAAAAAGATCGCCGTTTACATCCATGACTACTTTTGAAAACATCTGGATGAAACGGCGATAGCTATCCCAAGCAAAACGGGGGTTTTCGGTCTGTTTAATCAGGCCCTGGATCGACAGGTCATTAAGCCCTAGATTTAAAACGGTGTCCATCATTCCCGGCATCGAGAAAGGCGCGCCGGATCTCACACTTACCAGCAGCGGATCCTCAGCATCGCCAATACGTTTGCCTATGCGCTCTTCGAGATCGAGGCGATACTTCTCAATCTCATCTAAGGCTCCATCGGGGAATTGATTGTTGTTGTGGTAGTAATCCATGCAGGTCTGACAAGAGATTGTAAAACCGGGAGGCACCGGCAATCCAATGGATGCCATCTCTGCCAAGTTTGCTCCCTTGCCTCCAAGTGTGGCTTTCATGTCCTTGTTGCCTTCAGTTACATTGTTGCCCTGAAAGTCTTTTCCAAAGGCGAAAACACGCTGATTATCCGACACGGTCTTTCCTTTCAGCAGGCTGCATTTTTTGCAGCGATCACTTCTACTTATGTACTTACTTTTATTGTCGACTTGCCCTGTAAGCCAAATACGACCACAGCACAAAGTTGTGCTGATAACGCCAATTTGGGTTGAACTTTATATGATATCGCATTCGTGCCATAACTACCCCCTCAATATGTTGTGTTTTATTGGCTCATATTTCGTACGTCTAAGATAATTCGGTAGAAGGAAACGACAGCGAGTAATATCTTAGTATCTCTCTAGCTGTCTCTTCGATCGAACGACCATCAGTGTGCACTACAATGCACCCCAACTTGCGCATTAATTGTCGTGCACTATCCAGATCCTGTTGTACCTTGGAAGGCTCTGCATAAGCTGCTGCCACTCCGATAGCATTCCCCAGACGATGTTTGCGAATGTCTGAAAGCAATCGGGCATTAGACGTAAGCCCAAAGATGCGTCCCGGGTCTATGTCAAACAGCTGGGAAGGTGGTTCTATCTCCATAGCTAAAGGAATGTTTGCCACCTTAAAACCAAAAGTTGCTAAGTATATGGACAGCGGGGTCTTAGATGTTCGCGATGCCCCTATAAGCACGATGTCAGCTTCTTTGAGTTTTTCTGCATTACGACCGTCATCATGTTCAACTGCAAAACTCATGGCTTCAACCCGATTAAAGTACTCCTCGCTGGTCTTGCGAAATAAGCCCGGCTCCCCTTTAGGCTCCATACCGGTAACAGCAGCTATAGCAGCAATTGATGGTCCAATAAGATCAACGGATTTAACAGGTTTGTCCAGTAGGTATTCTTCCAAATCTTGGCGTAACTTAGCGTTGGCTATGGTGTAAAACAGCGCTATCTCGCCATCTGCGTCCTTTAGTATTGACTCGATATAAGCTACTACCTGCTTGATCGTTGAAGCTTTGGGTAGTCGATGGATAATGCTTGGCTCGCCGGAAAACTGGCTGGCAGCCGCGCGCGCAATCGTCGCAGCCAAGTCACCTAGGCTGTCCGATACAACATATATTTCCGGTGCTGATGTTTGTCTGTTTTTCGCGCTCAACTCACCATCTCACTTGTGACTATGTCTTGCAGACTTCATGAATTATTTTTGACTCATGTTTTCTTATTGTCCAGAGTACCACTAACGTCACATTTTAACGTAAAGCGTCACCATAAAAACACCTTCAGATGCCTCGATCTTCATCGAGCCACCGTAGCGTTCTACCACCGCCTTGACCGAAGAAACTCCGATGCCTTTTCCTTCGCGTTTTCTGGAGTAAAGCGATCCGTCTCTTTCTGAATAATTACCATCAAAACTGTTATCGATAGCAAACGTAAGTCTGCTTTTTACCACCTTGCAGGTGATGTTGATAAAGCGCTTATCTTCCTCCACCAGCAAACAAGCTTCAATGGCGTTTTCAAATAGGTTGCCAACGATGATGCTCATATCATTGTCAGACATCTGTCCAATATCTACCGGAACCACCAGCTTTATGTCTGTCTTGATATTGTTGCTCCTCGCCTTTTCATAGTAATAGACCGCGACTGCATTCACAGCAAAGTTGTCACACAGAAGCTTATTGGATATGTCAGGAATGCTGCCGCTTATAGCCTCAACATAACCGATGGCACCTTCTACGTTGTCTTTTTGCAGATAGCCGCGTATTGCACTGAGTTGGTGCCTGAGATCATGACGCACGCGCCGCACTTCCTCTGTAGAATGGGTCAAGCTTTGATACAAGGAGCGCTGCACGTCTAAACTGCGATTCATAGCAGCTACCTCAAATTCCAGCTGCGTGCTTTTTTCTGCCTCCGCAAGTAATCTTTTCATGTAATTCCAACCAAGAATTGTAGTCCAAAGGATAAATATCAAAATTCCAACCTGGAACAACAGATTATCTTGAATAAAGTCCGATACAAAAAGGTCTAAAGTATTGGCAATAGTGCAAAGCATTAATACCGACGCCGGGATGGCATGGAATCGCGCCTGATCATTGTTGTAGACCAAAAGCTCAAAGAATACATAAACGGTAAAGCTTGTGATCGCTACCAGCAATACCACATGTATCAAAAGTAAGTTTTGGGCGAATGCGACCAGACCTAGCAGATGCAAAAAGAATATGACAAGCACTATCAAACCCATAATGATCTGGATTACTCGCAGAAAAATAGCATTAATGGGCTCCAACATCACTTTTGCATACTGCAAGAAAGGTACAGAAAACAAAGCAACACCGATAATGGAAGCAGTGTACAAAAGATTTGGCATGGTGATCAAATATATTGCCAAATCATTGCCGCAAAAACCTATTAGGCCCGCCAAAAATGATGACATGCCCAGCCAAAGCAAAGAACTTGCCTGGCTAAGGCGCTGCATCACCAAGATTGTAAAAGCTGTTATCAGTACACCGGCGATCATAAGCACGCCACCTAAAACAAAAGGCAGGCTGTTTTCTTTAGCCAGGTGCTCAAACAATATGCTGTTCTCACCAAGATAGACCGATGACAGCTCTATGC
>DBCW01000074.1 GCA_002293265.1 Eggerthellales bacterium UBA948 | reverse complement strand
ATATTATCTAATAGGAATGACAGAGCGTTACTGGCGTTTCCTATTGTAACCATAGTTGGCATGGATTCCCGCCTTCGCGGGAATGACATAGGGTGTGCGGTATTGCAGGATGTCATGGGTATTGCAAGACGCTTGCTGGATCTTTGGAACAGTTGTGATGAATTATGGTTAGGTCACAATAGCCACAAGATGATGTCGCTGGCAGCACATGCCTGCGTAAACAATTGAGAGATCGCAAAAGTAGTTAGCTATTTCAACAGCGAGCATTTGCTCGCGCCGCTAGTTTCCAACTTGCGTTGCACTCACAATATACTGTCTTTGTCGCTATCCAAGCGCTTCTTAGCCAACTCTACTTGTTCTCTTACCTGATCAGGTGCGGTGCCGCCTTCGCTTGTGCGTCTGGCTACTACGTTTTCTATCTTTAGTACCTCTAGGGCAATAGAAGCGTCTTTGGCAAAAATAGGCGACGACGCGCTGAGCTCGTCAAGTGTAAGTTCGTCTAAAGACTTGCCTTGTTTTTCGGCCAGAAGAACAAGTTTGCCCACTATCTCGTGTGCCTCTCTAAAGGGAACACCCCTCTCGGCAAGCACGTCGGCTAGATCTGTGGCTGCCATGAAGCCACCTTGAGCGCCTTGATACATCACATCAGTATTAACTTTCATGGTAAGTATCATGCCCTTGACCGCAGCTAATGCCTGCGTAAGTGTGTCGATTGCATCAAAAGCACCCTCTTTGTCTTCCTGCAGGTCTTTGTTGTAGGCAAGCGGCAAACCTTTAAGCACCGTTAATAGCCCTATCAAATCACCAAACACACGACCGGTCTTTCCGCGCACCAACTCCGCAAAATCCGGATTCTTTTTTTGTGGCATGATCGAAGACCCCGTAGAGTATGCGTCACTTAGGGTGATAAAGCCAAACTCATTGCTTGACCACATTATCAACTCCTCGCAAAAGCGGGAAAGATGCACCATCGTCACACTACATGCATAGATGAGATCAAGCAGATAGTCGCGATCGCTTACCGCATCCATTGAGTTGGGGATGACCTGTGCAAACCCCAAAGCTGTGGCTGTTTTTTGTCTGTCGATAGGGTGTCCGGTGCCTGCAAGTGCAGCTGATCCCAAAGGCGATAGATCGGCAGCGTCATGAGCCGCCATCATACGCTTAAAGTCGCGCGTTAACATCCAGTAATAAGCCAACATATGGTGAGCAAAAAGGATCGGTTGAGCTTTTTGCAGATGAGTATACCCGGGCATTATCACGGTGGAGTTTGCTTCGGCAACCTCTATAAAGGCTGAGCGCAGCTCACACAGCTGCTCCGCCAGAGCTTTGGTCTGCTGCTTTATGTAGAGTCTGGTGTCGGTAGCTACTTGGTCGTTACGGCTACGTGCTGTATGTAAGCGACCTCCGGCCTCACCAATCAGCTCAGTCAAAGCTTTTTCGATACTCATGTGAATATCTTCATCTTGAGTATTAAACTCAAATGTACCGGCTTCGATACGCGCAGCTATCTCATTTAAGCCCGAAGTTATACTTGCAGCATCTTCAGTGGTGATAATACTTTGCTCTGCAAGCATATTGGCATGTGCAATCGATCCGGCAATGTCTTGTTGCCACAACCTCTTGTCAACCGCTAACGATGCACCAAAAGCTTGTAGGTCTGAATCAGGAGCGGTCTCAAATCGTCCACTCCATAGGTGTTTGCTGGTCATTTATTTACATCTCTCCTGTTGCTCCGCGCTTAACTAGTCCAAACAGATACTATTCGTACTGTGTATCCCTGCTCGCTCTTGTCATTCTTGCCCTCTCTTGTCATTCTCGCGAAGGCGGGAATCCATTTCTTCTTCCTGGCTGATGATGTGGATTTCTGCCTTCGCGAAAATGACAAAAAGAGAGCGAAAATGACAGACAAAAAACTTACATCAATTTCTGTCTATCACACGCCTTTTTTTCGCGTGCGCTGCCCGGCGATCTTTATAGGCAGACCAAACAAGTTGATAAACCCGGCTGCGTCAGATTGTTCGTAATCTGACTCGCCAAAAGAAGCCATGTCAACATCGTAGAGCGAATATGGGCTGGTGAGTCCAACGGTTGTAACGTTGCCCTTGTAAAGCTTAAGCTTCACCTCACCGGTAACCACTTGCTGAGTTGCATCAACAAATGCATCCAGCGCCTCGCGAAGTGGCGAATACCATTGTCCGTTATAGACAATATCTGCATATCTGCTGGCAGCAGTCTCTTTAAAGTGTGCTGTTTCTTTATCCACACAAATGGTCTCTAAAGCATCATGAGCGGCATAAAGTATGGTTCCGCCCGGTGTTTCATACACACCGCGGCTCTTCATGCCAACAAGCCTATTCTCCACAAGATCGATGGTACCAATACCGTTTGCTCCGCCTATAGCGTTCAGCTTTTCGATCAAAGCCACACCACCCAACTTTTCGCCGTCCAGCGAAACCGGGATGCCTTTTTCAAAGCCGACAGTAACATAAACAGACTTATCTGGAGCAGCCTCAGGTGTTACACCAAGCTCTAAAATACGCTCGTAATCGGGCTCGTTTGCCGGATCTTCCAGATCCAAGCCCTCGTGTGAGAGATGCCACAAATTACGATCTTTGGAGTAGTTTGTTTCGCGAGTGATCTTAAGCGGTATTTGCCGAGCCTCGGCAAACTCAATCGCATCTTCTCGACTTTTAATATCCCACACACGCCAAGGAGCAATGATCTTGAGCTCAGGAGCCAAAGCCTTAATGGTTAACTCAAAACGCACCTGATCATTGCCCTTGCCCGTGCATCCATGAACTATTGCATCGGCACCTTCTTTTTTTGCCACCTCGACCAGAGCTTTGGCAATGGGAGGACGCGCAAAACTTGTTCCCAGCAAATAGCTTTCGTATCTGGCTCCTGCTTTAAGAGTGGGCCAGATAAAGTCCTCTACCAGCTCGTCTTTTATATCGGCAATATAGAGTTTGCTCGCACCGGTCTTGAGTGCTTTTTCTTCTAATCCCTCAAACTCTTCGGTACCTTGACCAACATCAGCAGCCATCGCTATGACCTCACAGCCATAGTTTTCCTTTAGCCAAGGGATGATGATTGATGTGTCCAGTCCCCCCGAATAGGCTAGTACTACTTTGTTGATACTCACAATTTCTTCCTTACCTTACTTTAAGCTTATTTATCATCGATTCTAAATCTTTTGCTCTAGAGTCATCTGATGCAATGACTAAAATTGTGTCGTCACCGGCAATAGACCCAAGCGTGGTTGGCAGTTCTGCGTTGTCCAGAGCGGCTGCCACTCCTTGGGCGGTTCCGACCGTTGTTTTTACTACCACAAAATTCGATGTTACAGTAACTTTATCCACCAGATCCGATATCATTCGCTGCAAATGCAGATCTTCGGATAGCATGTATACTCCATCGGCTAATTTACGGAGCCCCATATCGTTAATGTCTCGCGATATGGTTGCCTGAGTGCAAACGAACCCCGACTTCCTTAGTTCCTCAACCAACTCCTTTTGCGTACGAATGCTTTTGTTTCTGATAATCTCACGAATTGCGTTATAGCGTTCATTTCGTTTCTTCATCCAACTCTCCCTTACATCCCCTGTTAGTAGTTTGGGTTTTGTCATAATCCTTATGACTGTTTTACAATTCTCTCCTTTTGTCCGCTCAGCTTGCGCTATACGGCTCTGGTTTTTTTACGAAGTCCACCCTGTTAACCACCCTCCTTCAAATACATTGTCTCATTTTGCCTTTATAAGCCAAATTCCTTAGATCTCTTTCTCGTCCAGAACCAAGCTTAAAAGCGCTTGTTGCGCGTGCAACCTATTTTCTGCCTCATCATATATTACTGAAAATGGCGCATCCATAACTTCGTCTGTTACTTCTTCACCACGATGAGCGGGTAAGCAGTGCATAAATATTGCACCGGGAGCAGCCTGGGCAAAAGACTCGGCACTGATCTGATATGGCTCAAAGACCTTTGCTCGCTCGTCATGCTCCGATTCGGCTCCCATAGAAGCCCATGTATCCGTAATCACAACGTCCGCATCTTTAAGTGCAGTTGCCGGATCCGTTGTAAGTATTATCTTTGCGCCGGTTGTATCTGCCATCTGTCGGCACTCTTCAATATATTTGCGGAGGGGCTTGTACGCTTCAGGCGTAGCGATGCGTACTTCCATTCCGGTAAGCGCACCTGCTTCCATATAAGTATGAGCCATGTTGTTTCCGTCTCCCACATAGGCAAGTTTTAGTGCCGCGAGATCACCTTTTTTCTCGTAGATCGTCATAAAATCTGCCAATCCTTGGCAGGGGTGAAAATCATCCGTAAGTGCGTTAACAACAGGTATTTGTGCATAGTGAGCAATCTCTTCAACACGCGATTGTGCAAAGCTGCGGATAACGATTGCGTTTACATAGCGCTCCATCACCATTGTTGTGTCTTTGATCGACTCTCCTCGAGAAAATGCCGAAGATGTATCGCTCATGACCACCGGATATGCTCCCAAACGAGAAATAGCCAGCTCAAACGAAACCCGCGTTCTGAGTGAGGGCTTTTCCAGAATCACACCAACTGCTCTGCCCAACAGTGTTGCTTGTTGCTGAGCTTTTGCAGGATCACTTTTCCATTTTGCTTTGAGGCTAATTGCATGTGACAAGACCAAACGAAACTCTTCCGGGGTCAGATCCAGCAGACGAAGTAAGTCGCGCCCTAACAAACTGCTCTTGTCGATAGAATTGTTTGTTAGGCTCAAGTTCGCCCAGTCAAGTTTGCTGCTTGTCATTGTGCTTGCTCCAAGGTGTTTGTGACTATTTTCTTAAGTTTGCTTACAAGTATGTCTATCTCGGTCTTTGTACAAATAAGGGGGGGCAAGAAGCGAACTATATGATGTCCGATGTTATTAAGCAGCATCTTCTCTTCAAACGCTGCCGCAACAACTTGCTCCGCTATTGCCTTTTCGAACTCAACACCCACCATTAGTCCCTTGCCTCTAATCTCAACAACTCCCGGAAGCTCCAACAAGCACTTTTGAAAATACTCGCCTGTCTCGCTAACCTGTTGTCCGATCCCCATGCGCTCTAATTCACTTAGTGTAGCATTAGCCGCTGCAATTACGAGCGGACTGCCGCCAAACG
This sequence comes from Eggerthellales bacterium UBA948, assembly GCA_002293265.1. Classification (GTDB taxonomy): domain Bacteria; phylum Actinomycetota; class Coriobacteriia; order Coriobacteriales; family UBA8131; genus UBA8131. Next base: position 6,757 of record DBCW01000074.1, on the reverse strand, counting down.
TCGAACCATGGTCTCCCGCTTCCAATACGCTTCCGGCGATTCCCCTTGCCGCAATCGCTGCCACAGGCACTCCATTACCAATGCCTTTAGCCATTGTAACTATATCTGGTGAAATTTCATAATTTTGGAATGCAAAAGGGTGAGTACCAGTGCGATAAAACCCGGTTTGCACTTCATCTATTATTAATAATATTCCTTTTGCCTCAGTCAGCTCTCTTGCTGCTTTGAGGTATTCAGCAGTGCAAGGATACACGCCGCCCTCACCTTGAATGCACTCAAGTAAGACAGCACAAACGTGCACTCCCCCGGCACCTTGATTAAGCGCTTGTTTTAGCGCCGAGATGTCGTTTAGGTCTACGTGTTTAAACCCTTCAGGTATCGGTTGAAATGATTCTTGCTTTGAAGGCTGTCCGGTAGCTGCCAAAGCTGCTAAGGTTCTACCGTGAAATGATCGTCTTGCGCTGATTACAGTATCTGCACCTTGTAAATACTTGGCACCATATTTACGCGCGATCTTAATTGCACCTTCATTGGCTTCTGTTCCGCTATTTGCAAAAAAGACTTTCCAGTTGTTAGAAAAATTGCCCTCAGCATTATTTGCGGTAGTTGTGCCTTCATTTAGCAAGGCGTTTAGTCTTTGAGCCAGCTCTCCGCGACCTTCAATATAAAAATAGTTGCTGACGTGTATCAGTTTTGCCGCTTGCTCTTGAATTGCTCTAGTGACCGCAGGATTTGCATGCCCCACACAAACAGCTCCGACACCGGATAAAAAGTCTAAATACTCTACGTTGTTGTCATCATAAAGATGTATCCCCTCGCCCCTTGCAAAGGCCACAGGCTTACGCTTATAAGTATTCATAAGATACTTAGCTTCTAATTCCTGTTGGTCATTCAGTAACATCTGTTCCTCTTCTTTCTTGCATAACTATAACTATTTTACAACAGTTGTGCATATTTCCCCATTTATCCATACAACTTGCTTGCCAAATTGTCCAAAGGAGCAGCTTCAAACTCCTCTGCTTGGTGCTCATCAGAGTCCGGCATAATCATTGTTCCCACACCTTCGTTAGTAAAAACCTCCAAAAGCAAAGCGTGAGAAATGGTTCCATTGAGTATGTGCGCTCTGGAAACACCGGCGCTTACAGCCCGCATACATGCCTTTACTTTTGGAAGCATGCCTTTTGAAAGCTCATCTCCCTCAAGAAGCTTAGAAGCTTCTGATAGCTTTAAGCGAGAGATAAGCGAAGTTTTGTCAGAGAAATCGCGATATAGACCGTCCACGTCTGTGAGAAAGATCACTTTGTGTGCACCTATTGCCGCAGCAACTTCTCCGGCTACCTCGTCGGCATTAACATTGTATGTCTCGCCGTTCTTGCCAACCGCTACGCTGGCGATAATAGGAATGTAGTCGCAGCTGGTCAAATCTTTTAGCAGGGTCGTGTCCACTTCTGTGACCTCGCCAACCTGACCCAGTTCTGCTGCGCGTTGTTCGGCAATGATGATGTGCCCGTCGGCGCCGTTCAAACCAACAGCTATATGACCGTGCTCGTTAAGCTGTGCCACTAACTCTTGGTTTACCTTGCCGATGAGCACCATCTTTACAACCTCCATAACCTCCGGAGGCGACACGCGCATGCCGTCTTTAAACTCTACCGGCAAACCCAGTTTTTCTGATAGTTGAGAGATTTCTTTACCCCCGCCATGAATAATTATCGGATTAAGCCCAATGATCTTCATAAGAATTATGTCATTCATTACGTCTTCGCGCAAAGCAGGATCAACCATAGCTGCTCCGCCATACTTGATGACAACGGTTTTACCGGTCACATCTTTAATCCAAGGCAAAGCCTCAATAAGCACTTCTGCTTTCTTCAAAGCAAGCGCCTGCTTAACCCGAGTATTTTCTATAATCTCATGCAATGTCATGTTTGTTACCTCTCAAAAACTCTTCTCACTATCATTCTCCTCTTTGTCATTCCCGTACCATTCCTGTCATTTTCGCGAAGGCGGGAATCTATCATGAGGAGTTGCGGGAATGAAAATGAGGTGCGGTCATTCCCGCGAAGGCGGGAATCTATTTTTGCGACCCTCTTGATGCTATGGATTCCTGCTTTCGCAGGAATGACAAGGGGGTTGTGGGAATGCTAAAAAGATTAATGCTTAAAGGCAAAAAAGAAAAAGGAGTGGTTACATGAAAAAGACAGTAAGTATTGAGGGGATGCATTGTTCGCATTGCACCGGCGCTGTGACAAAAGCATTGAACGCCTTAGAGGGAGTTTCCAATGTTGAGGTAAGCCTAGAGAACAACCAGGCTACTCTTGAGGCTGCCGATTATGTGACAGACGAAACGATAAGCTCAGCAATTGACGATCAAGGGTTTGATGTTACAGGGATTGTGAGTATCTCTTAATTTTGCCCTGGGCGTAACGGGGAATGGAGGAGTGTTATATTTGCGTGCAAGTATTACACTCCTCCATCCCCCGTTACACTGCAAAAAAACCATTGACACGAATAAATTTCATTGCTATTGTCAATAAACTCATCATGCTAGTTGAGTATTATTGTTAAAATACTCATAGTTATGAATTATCACGGCATGAATTACACGTAGCTTCAGTAACAGACTTTGCTTATCAAAGGCATCGACAAGTAGTTTTTGAGGCTGAGTGTAATTGGTTAACAGGATCAAGACGCACGAATATGAACTCCGCACTTTAGAGATGCAAATGGATGGGACGTTGGCACCGCAAAGTTAGGATGGCAATATCATGAACGTCATGGAACAAAAACTACGTGTTTTTAAAGAAGTTGCTGACTTGAGCAATATCACATTAGCTTCCAAAATACTGCATATGAGCCAACCAAGCGTCAGTATTCAGATACACGAACTTGAACGAGAGCTTGGTGCTAAGTTATTTAATCGTTCAAATAAAGGTGTTGTTTTAACTCAAGAGGGAAAGATCTTTTACGCTCATGCCTACAAGCTTATTGAGTCTATAGAAGAGGCTAAAGCCGAATTGTCAAATGCCTCAAGAAATAAACGAAACTGCATAAATATTGGCGCAACGCTAACTATAGGCGAGTACCTGTTGCCCAAGATCGCGCATCATTTCTCCAATTTGCATAAAGACGCTGATTTCTGCGTAAAAATTGAGAACACAAAGATGGTCACAAAAGACCTTTTGNNGATTAAACATTGCTTTAGTAGAAGGCCCTGTTCCGGAAGACTCTTTGCTGACTTTGAAAAAGTTTTGGCATGACGAATTGGCACTTATAGTGCCAAATACCGGACACTGGAAGAACCGTAAAAGCATCACCTTTGAAGAGTTGACCAAAGAACGAATTGTTCTGCGAGAAAAAGGATCGGGTACACGTGACATCATGGAGCTTGCCTTGATGCATGAAGGCTTTGATCCAAAACGCTTAAATGTTATAGCCGAGCTAAGTTCTACTCAAGCAATTAAGATCGCAGTTCTGGATGGTCTGGGTGTCTCTATTATCTCCAAATTAACGGTAGAACAAGAATGCAAACTTTCGATCATGAAGACACTTAGTATTGAAGACTGTCACTTGGCAAGACCTCTAAATATTTTGCTTGATGAAAAACGTATGCTTTCAAACGAAGAGGAACAGTTCATTGAGTTTTTGTGTGATACAGAAAACCTAAAGTCTTTCCTTCAGGATACTGTTGATGATAAAGACAATCAAATGTAAAGAACAGTTTTCTCCTGAGCGTTTTAAGCAACTGCTTTTAGAGGAAGACACCGACACTCTAATAAAGCTGTTTGACAAAGATCCTAGTTCAGTGCGTCGTCTAATTACCCGATACAGCTATTCGCCAAACGAGGATATACAAAAAGCTGCAATTGATGGGTTTTATAATCTCTCCAAACAAAGAGCAATTACACAGACGAATTTTTTTCGTGAGATCATCAGACGTCATATCTGGGGCATGAATGATGAGGGGGGAAACATCGATTGGTCAGCACCGGAGATAATCGGTGCGGTTATTGCGGGTCAGCCTAAGTTGTTTTATGAGTTTATTTCGATAATGTTTTACACAGCCTACGAAGAACCCTTTTTTCACACGAGTTTGTTAAAGGCTTTACTGATGATCGAGAGATCTGAACCCGGTGCAGCAAAAGCGTTTATTAAAAAAACTAATTCAGTAATCCACAATAACGATTCATAATAGTGCTATTAAAAATTTAAGTAGATTTTGAATGTTTGCTTGATGGATATTCACTTTATGTAATGCCGAAAACAACACTATAACCAGCATAAATACCAACTTATAGCACAAACATTATTATTCTCAATTTACGCAACATTCCAGCATTTACATTTTTTATAATGCTATTAATTATTACAGTTTTACAACAAATCCTAATGGAGTTTTAATGCTTTTGTTTCCAAATTGACACATTTGCCTCTGCGATATTTTGCAGATCGATGAAAAAGGAGTGTCGCTATGTTCATGGTATCAATCGAGGAAAGCTTATGTACTGGTTGCGATTCATGTGTCGACGGTTGTCCGGCGCACATTTTGAGCTTCGAGAACGAAAAAGCATTTGTCTCCGGAGACGAATGCGAATGTATGGGTTGTGAGGCTTGCACAGCTGTGTGTGAAAGCGGAGCGATAAGTATTACAGAAATGTAAATTGCCTTGCCAAACGTACGCTCAAGCCTGATAGCAATATTTGACGTGTGGGTGAATTGCCTACGGAAAGGAGGTTCAGTATGGCAGAGGAGAGAAAAACCCCTCAGCTAGATGAACTAGAAGATGGTCCATGGCCAAGTTTTGTTACCGAGATCAAAAGGGCAGCCGAGAAAAGCCCTATGGCCGGTGACCTTCTGGGAGTGCTCGAGCAATCCTATGAAGATAAAGTTGGACACTGGAAGCACGGCGGCATTGTTGGTGTTAAGGGTTACGGTGCAGGCGTTATCGGACGCTACACGGATATGCCGGAAGAATTTCCGAATGTCCGCGAGTTCCATACGATTCGTATCGCGGCTCCAAGCGGTTGGTTTTACACAAGTGAAGCACTCCGTACGATCTGTGACATTTGGGAAGAGCACGGCAGTGGTCTGACAAACGTACATGGATCCACAGGCGACCTGATCTTGCTCGGAACCAATACTGAAGAGTTGCAACCGACCTTTGATGCGATCAGCGATGCCGGTTTTGACTTGGGCGGTTCCGGATCGGATCTTCGCTCTCCCAGTTGTTNNTGTTGCGGTGGACCCGCATTTTGCGAGTACGCCTGCTATGACACCTTAGATCTATGCAAGACACTTGTCGACGAATACCAAGACGAGATCCATCGTCCGATGTGGCCGTACAAGTTCAAGATCAAGATGTCCGGTTGTGCCAATGACTGCACAGCATCAATAGCCAGAGCAGACTGTTCTATCATCGGCACTTGGCGTGACACAATCACGATCGACCAAGACGAAGTAAAGAACTATGTAGAAGCCGGTCTGGATATCCAAAAAGAAGTTTGCGATATGTGTCCGACACGCTGCCTAACCTTTGACGCAGAGTCCAAAGAGCTTACCGTTGAAGGCGAAGACTGCTCACGTTGCATGCATTGCGTAAACCTCATGACCAAAGCAATCAAACAGGGAAGCGAAAAAGGCGCAACGATCCTCATCGGTGGAAAATCAACCATCGTTAAGTCTGCCTTCCTTTCTTGGGTAATTGTTCCTTTCATGAAGATGGAAGCTCCTTACACAGAACTCAAAGACCTACTAGCCAGAATCTGGGAATGGTGGGATGAGAACGGTAAGACTCGCGAGCGTGTTGGAGAGTTGATCTACCGTGTAGGTATGGGCGAATTCCTCAGAGGTGTTGACCTGCCGCCGGTACCGCAGATGGTATTTAGACCGCGCGCCAATCCGTATGTATTCTGGCAAAAAGACGAAGTTGTCGAGTAAGAACGCGAAATACATATCGTATTCCACCTCTAATGATTAGGAGATAAATAATGGCAAGTATTGATAATGGTGCTCCTGATTATCGGCAGTATCTGCCTCCGGTAATTAAGGAGAACTATGGAAAGTGGAAATACCACGAGCACGTAAAGCCGGGTGTTGTTAAGCATGTTGGCGAAACGGGCGAACTGTACACCGTCCGTGCAGGTTCTCCACGTCTTGTAAGCGTTGACTTCATCCGTGATATCTGCACATTGGCTGACGAGTATTGTGATGGTTACATGCGTTTTACCAGCCGCAATAACGTTGAGTTTCTAACTCCAAAAGCCGAAAACGTCGATCCTCTGATCGAAGCCTGCAAAGCACAGGGACTTCCTGTTGGCGGCACAGGCAGATCTCTCAAAAATATCGTTCACACTCAGGGTTGGGTGCACTGTCATACGCCGGCTACCGATGCTTCCGGTATCGTAAAGGCTGTCATGGACGATCTTTACGAGTACTTTGGTCGCAACGACCTACCCAGTCGTCTTACAGTTGCCATGGCGTGCTGCTTAAACATGTGCGGAGCCGTACAATGCAGTGATATTGCCATCCTTGGTGTACACCGCACGGTTCCTCGTATCAATGACGAGATTATCCGCAAGGGCACCGAGATCCCCAGCCTTGTCGCCTGTTGTCCCACAGGCGCCATACGACCTGATCCCAAAAATGGAACAGTAAAAGTCGTTGATGAGCGTTGCATGTATTGCGCAAACTGCTACACCATGTCACCAGGCATGGAGATCATGGATGCCAAAAATGATGGTATAGCAATTTTTGTTGG
>DBCW01000086.1 GCA_002293265.1 Eggerthellales bacterium UBA948 | reverse complement strand
CAGCGATTGGCTATATCGTTATTTTGAAACTCATAAAATGCCAAAACAGCCACAGTCTTTGGGCTTGAAGGAGCCAGAAGAAATGGTATCTCGTAAGAGCCAAAAACGAATGCGAAAACCACAAGCGCTGCGCGCATGATCGTGGTTTTGCAAAGCGGTAATGTTATGTGGAAGAAGCTACGAATAGGACTAGCGCCTAAACAAAGTGCTGCTTCTGAATAACGCTTGCCANNTCTCCTTAAACATCAAGACCAAAACGATACCCCAGCCACTTTGTGCGCCGATCACTGTTGGTATTGATTGAGCACTGTCAATTAGTCCTAATGCAAACAATACACGCGGAATCATGCCGGAGGAACCACACATCACAATTACCAGCACTACAACAACAATATGGGCTACCGAAAGAGGCATATTAATGGCAAAAAGCTTAAGTCTATTGCCGGCCTCCAGTTTTGTTAAGGCTGCAGAAAGCAAAATTGCCCCAACAGTAGATGTGATCGTACAAAGAGATGCCAGATACAAACTGTATCCAACCGAAGCTAATATGCGTTCATCTTGCATCGCTTTGGCGTAATAGTCTAAAGTCAGCTCAGTCATACCCATAAAAGGTGCATAACCAAAGCTTTGTAGAATTCCGTTGATCAATCCAAAAATAAAGAAAAATAAAAGTATCCCAATAGGAAGCAACAACAAATATGGGCTGATCTTCTTAAGTATTCTTGACACTGCTTCCAGGCCTTTCACTGCTTCNNCGGCTCGTTGTGCCATTAAAACACAACGAGCCGGTTTACATAGAATTTACGCTGCAAGTAAAGATTGATGAGCCCTATTTATTCAAAACTTCTTCAGCCCAAATCTCTTCGATAAGGTCGTTGTTTTGGCCGTTTGCCTGAGGGATGGTATACGGCAACATGTCTACAGGGTTCAAAAGACCAACGCTCCAGTCAATCTTATCGTATTCAGCCTTTTGCTCATCTTCCATAAGCTCATATGGAGTGAATGGATAATAGCCAACTTTTTGGAACTGCGATATCTGAATTGCCGGATCCATTATGGCGTTGATGGCAACCATTGCTGCTGCCGGATTTGTAGCATTTTTGGGTATCGCCATGTACCAGAAGTCATGAAGGACTCCGGTCTTTAAGAAGAAAGGCTTGGTGCTGGTCGGAACCGTTCCGGCTTCAATCATAGATTTTGGCATGGTTGAGCTATAGCAACAAGCAATTTCTTTATCGGCAAATAACTGAATGGCAATTGAGCCGTTTGAAGGAAATGAAGTTCCTTGGTTCCGCAGATAAGGATTGAGATCTCGCAAGTACTGCAGCGCGGGCTCGATGAGCAATTTTAACTCTTCTTTCTTAAAGGCCTCTCTGTTTATACGATCCCAAACATCTTTGCCGCATACTCCTGCGATCATGGTGCCAGCAAAGTAAGTACCATCCCAATTGCCGGGCTCCGGGTAAATGAATTGTCCGGGATATTTCTTTGCCATTTCCATAAACTCATCAGGATTTTCCGGCAGATCAGATGTTGGGATGATATCTGTGTTTGCCCAAAATGAGCCGTAAGTTGCTTGGTATGGAGCCTCTAGACCCTCAATCTCCACGCCGCAGTCGATAGTAAGGTTTACGTCATTGGGGTCGCAATACTTGATATTGGGAAGACTTTCAAGAAATGGCCCAAACCAATAGCCATTCTCTTTCATTGAGTAGAAGTTCTCACCGTTTACCCACATGAAGTCGACAGAGCCGTTCTCCGTTTTACCGGCAGTCATTTCAGAAGATACCAGATTAACTATATCTACAGTATTTGTTGCTGGTGTGTAGTTCCAGCCAACATCGTACTTTGCAACGGCATCTTTGACTATCGTGTTAAGCCACTCGTTCATAACAGCATCGGTACCGGCCTGATGGAAATTGACTGTTTTGCCTTTTGCTGCCGCTAAGACTGAATCCCAATCATTTACATCAAACTCTACTTTTGCACTGTCTGAGCCTGATGTAGTGGCTGCACCTCCCGAGCCACCGCAACCAACTAATCCTGCCCCACTCAAAGCGCCTATGCCGATAACGCCAGATACTTTAATAAACTGACGTCTACTTATATCGGCACGACTCTCGTCCTGCTCTTTCATAATGTCTCCATTTATTCAGGTTTCTGCATAATAGCAATACGTATGATAGCCATTGTATAATAAATGCGCATGTCAATTAATGGGCATTATCTAAATACCGTGTTTACCGCAACGTAATGCGCTTGGCTTCGGGAATGGACATCCGCTTTGGCAATGAAAACCTTACGTGGGCCGAAGTTGGCACCAACCCGCGTGACGACAGCAACGAGACCGAAAGTTCGGTAGGACGCGGCAAAAGTGTTGAGCAAGTGCGCGAGAACTTTGTTACAGAAGGCTGGAACACTTACTTGGGACCGTCAAAATTCTGGTAGTTTTAAAAATAAGCTAAATAGTTGGTGTCAGTGTGTCAAGTTTTATATCCCTATGACACTCTCTGCTTTGAGCGCGTAATAATAATCGAGAACGATATCATCTATGCAAAGATTGAGATATCCGGAGTTTGCACACTTGCCAAGCTTTTTATCAAACCATTTCAGAGCACATCCGCCACGACAAATTGGATATATTTTACATTTGCGACAGTCTTCATTGTCGAGTGGATTTAGGTTTGCAAACATAACCAGACGATCATGTTTAAAGCTGAGATGGTTGTCCGGATCCCAATCGTTAATGTTGAAGAGCATGCGCTCCTCAGGGTAGTCCATATCTATCATACATGCACTTACATTACCCAAGTCATCTATGAAAAAACTTCTAGTGACCCAAGCGGCACAAAACAATCGTTTTGGCTGCAAAACCTCAGCATATTCTTTGGATGACAAATTTTGGCGTTTGAGAAACTCTCGATAAAACTCAGCACTTTCTTGATCAGAGAAAGGTTCAAGCTCAGTGTTTTTTTCATCTTTCAGATAGATATGCTCTTTATCAAAACGCCCCGTAGAAGTATAGCGAGTAACTACGCCCTTTTTCTTACATAGGTCACTTACGGATTCGAGGCTGCTTGCTTGATTGTTCTTGTTTGCCACATAGTTTGTGTGAACAATGATGCCTTCGTCCAGCATATGATCAACATTTTCTATTATACGCTCATAGCATTTAGCACCACTCTTTTCACACCTCTGATAATCATGATCATCGTGCTTTCCGCTAAGCGTTATCATTACTGAGGTAATACCGCATTTCTTTGCAATGCGTTTACTCATGTCTTCATCTGCTAAAGAACCGTTGGAGAGAATATGACCAAGATGGATGATCCCATTTTCTTCACAAAAGTTTATGATTTGAGCGCTGAGCCTCTCAATCACTTCAATACATAACAAAGGCTCGCCGCCGTACCAGTTTATTCTCAACTTCTTGAAAGGCGCTTGCTCGTAGTTGTAGGCAATAAATCTCATGATGTTATCCTGGGTGGCCTCTGTCATGACACTCTCGCGCTTGAGAACATAACAATACACACAGTCAAAGTTACATTGCTGCGATGGGGATATTGTCAGCTCAAACAGATGATTGTTGTTTGCATAGCGATTGTGTTGGTAGCGAAGGTATTCCGCCTCAACTTCCGGGTCATCAAGAATAAATTGCTCTGCTATAAGTCCGGCAAGCAGCGCTTCATCGTCGCAGTTGTCTAAATTGTCCAGAGAGCGCACCTCTTCACAGGTAAGTTCAACCAAGCTTTGGCTGAGCGTGTTGTAAAGGACTCCACCTTCGTGTGTGGGAACAAAAATGTTGTAATATGACTGCTTCATAGTATTCCTTTATACGGTGCGTTAGTCGTGGTACAAGCATAGAGTTCATAAGTGTAGGGTTATGTCTCAAAAAACAATATTTCCGGGAGTCAATGGCTATATGCACGATGTCTCCCACAGCAAGCTGAGTGTCATTACCAAAGCTAAAATGCAGCTCTACCTCACCGGTTCTAATTACTGCTTCTGAGGTTTGCCCATGATAGAGAACAGAATCAACCACAAAATCAACACCTTGCTCGCTGCGTGTCATTGAGCAATACGCGCAGTTAAAATTGCACTCCATGGTTGGCATGATAAGCAACTCAAAAACACGGTCGTTGAACTTATAACGATTATGCTGATAACGCAGATAGTCCGCATCACTTTGAGGGTTTTCGAGAATGAAACCTTGGAGCGCGAGCTCTTGTATTGTTGCGTCCTCAAGTTCTATTGGACTCAGGTTTTCGACCCTCTCGTATAAGGATTTTTCCTCAGGTGATAACACCGTAAGGGATTGGTGAAAGGTGTTGTATAAAACATACGCATTTTCTTCCGGCACATAAGTCATGAGATTATAATAGGATCGTTTGTAGGAAGAGGTGTCAACTGTCTTGTTTTCCATAGCTTCCTTTCTTGTTATGTCCTGCACATATGTCGCATAAAGCTTTCTTTGTATAGCTATTGCAACTGTACATTCAGTTATATACAACTCTTTATAAGTTTAATTACTTATATTGGCTATTGACCTATAGTAGACTATATCCATTAGCTACGAACAGTTTGAATGGAACATACAGACTTGTAAACAGATATAATTCTGCGATTTTTCCGAATGTTCCTCTGTGTATATGCATTGTTTTGAATATTGAAAGCGTTACGTGTAGTTGCTAGCTTGGGATAACAGGGGGATGGATAACAGAAGAGGATAACAGGGGGACGGAGGAGTGTTATCCTCTGTTACATAAATATAACAATCCGGAGCAAACGTTGCCTCCGGATTGTTGTGACACTTGCAGCTCAATAGCAGTGGCTCAGCCTCAGATTGTATATCGGTTAATCGTTAGCCAAATTTTTATAGTAGCTTGAGAAGTATGTCTCATCGCCATTGATAAAGGCTTTGAGTGATGCTTCGCTGTCGGAGCGATCAGCTGGGTCTATGCAAGGATAGATTTTACACAGCAGTCCGCGGCAAACCCATTGACCACAAGCCTCGTCAAGTGTTTCTACGGCATCATCCGTAAGCACGTTGCCGTTGCTCTCAAATACTCCCTGGCTCCAGGGCTCTTCTGCGGGCAGCTCCGGATACCACCAGCTTGGCTGTGCGATTACTGTGCCTTGGATTATGTCCCAACCTACGCGTGCAATCTGGCGAATACGCCCGCGAGGGGTCTCGATCCAAACCCAGTCTCCGTTGCGCACACCTAGTTCGCGAGCGTCTGATATGTGCATGGACACTACAGGCCACGGAAACATCGAGCGCGTGCCGCCGCCGGGAACTCTAAACTCGGAGTGATACATTGGGCACCAGCGTCCACCAATGGTCAAGCGCAGTGGGTATTCTTTGGCAAGCTCGGGATTTCCAAGAGGTGTCTCCGGCAGCTCACGGTAATAAGGCAGCGGATCGTAGCCCATATCTTGCATTGCGCTTGCAAAGATCTCCGCCTTACGACTTGGCGTAGCAAAGCCACGAATCTGTCCGTTTGGCAATTCTTTAGCGTACTTGTAAAACTCCACAGGATTGGGGAAGCAGGCACCATTCTCAACGGCTTCTTCGTAGCTCCACCCGTAGCGCTCAAATCTATGCGATACAACATCTTCGTAATTCTCCCACGGCCAATGCTCTTCTTGACCTAAAGCGCAACCCAACTCACGGAAGAAGTCGTAGTCCATACGTCTATCAAACTCCGGATCAACGGCGCGATCACCAATGATCATGAAGTCGAGACCGTCTTCCAGTGTAGTTGCCAGTGGACGCTCTAGGCAGTCAGCTGCAGGGAACACATAGTCTGCCAAAGCAGCGGTAGGAGTCTTCCAATAATCAACTACAACTAAAAAGTCCAATGCCTTAAGTGCCTCATAAACGCGCTTTGTGTTAGGTGCCCAAGCCAGCGGATTTGAACTCCAGCAAAGCAGGGCCTTAACCGGGTAAGGTTTCTCATCAAGGATGGCATCCCAAGCAAGCGTTGGCGGAACAAGCATATGATGTAGCTGCGGGCGAGGTATATCCCACATCTTTCTATAACATTTGTCGATGATTTCAAAACCTTTCCAGCTCATCATCCTAAACTGGTCGTAGCCAAGGAACTTGGGACGAACGTCCGCTTCAACGATATCAGAAAGCTCAAACTCAGCATCGCGAACCGGGAAGTGCTTGATGCCGTCTCCTGTGACCGGGCCCGGATCACCGATGTATTCTCCACCGGGAACATCAATGTTTCCGGTAAGAATGCGCAACATTGTCTTGGCGATACCAAGGTATGTAGAGTTGTAGCCATGCTGGTCACCGCCGCCAATGCCCCAGTTGATGAAGGCCGGACCATTAGTAGCGTAGGTGTGCACGGCTTCTCGAATCTTGTTTTTGGCAATGCCGCTAACGCGCGAGGCTTCTTCGATGCTGTATCCACTCATGCGCTCAGCGATGGCATCAAATGCTGTTATACAAGAAACGGTACTGCCGTCTTTTAAGGTGAGATCAAAGTTGCCGCTAAGCTGGGCATCTACTTCACCGTTATAGTAGCGATTCTCATCTGAGCACCAGCATGTGGCACCTTGCGTGATCGCGTCATAGACTACGAAGTCTTCCTGCTTGCCATCATTTGTTAGGTCTGAGGCACGAAGCATTTCTTTGTTATCAGCACGTACAAGAAAGACCGAGTTACTCCAATATTTAAGAAAATCTGCATCGTAGAGTTTGTTCTCAATAATATAGTTGCACCATGCCAGAGCCAAAATTAGATCGGTACCGGGGCGGATGGGCAGCCATTGGGTTGCAGTCATAGCCTCTTCGGTGCAGACCGGATCGATTACGATCATCTTGGCACCTTCGCCTTCGCGATTCATAGCTCTAAGCAGAGTCTGCCAAAGTGCTCCACGCGGTGTGTGTTTTTCGTATGGACGATTACCCCACAACACGATGGTGCCGGCCTGATCCGCTCCGGGAGGCAGAGGCATCTCGATAGGCCAACCTACCATGGACATATTTACAGTGTATGTCCAGCACCAACATATTGTTCCCGGATCGATGATGTTTCCGGGATTGCCAAAGAGGTTCATAAAGCGGCTACGAGCCCATAAATGATCAGAGCGATATGTGCCTTCAGACACGACAACAGCCTCAGCTCCAAACTCTTCTTTGATCTGGGCAAAACGCTCGGCAACCTCTTTGATTCCTTGGTCGTAAGAAATCTCAACAAACTTATCTTCGCCTCGTTTGCCAACGCGTTTTAGCACGTGGTTAAGACGTTTTGGATGATAATGAAAACGTATAGCCTTGTTGCCTTCTTCGCCCATGCGTTCGCACAAAATGCCACCATGCGCTACGTTAGGAAGAATTGCCACGATCTTGCCACTCTCATCAACACCCGTGTAGTGCGGACAATGAGCGTTGCAGAAGAAGCATCTGGTTTTTACCCAAGTGATGCCATCCTCGTCAACCGTACGATTTTTTAGCGTGCCAAGCATTATCTGCTCTCTTATGCTTGCTCCCTCACTTCTTTCTCTAATTGCTTGTTCGTCTTGCTCTGCTGCATCTCTAACTAAACCAGCCATATTAACTCCTTTTCTACATAGACTTAGAGAATTGCCGATTAATTGCTTTTGAGCATCGTGTAAAATGATGCCGTTCTAAAGGAAATTTCAATTGATTGGTTCTTCCTTTAAGAAGTGACAATTAGTTGAAACTTCCTTAGATGTCTTGTTTGTTGATATTGATGTCTTACCGGTTGTGACCTAATAACCGTATGCTTTTTACCGCTCGTTGCCCACTTGCACAGGAGAGTATTCTTGGATCAGAGTTCATCCCACGACAATGATTCTTTATCAAGCAAGACTCGTCTCGCAGGGATGAGTAGGCAAGATAGCCCAGCGTATGCTGCATTTTCTGTAGTAGGTGTTGCATTTTGCTGGGTGATAGAATTCATGTTTGTAAAGCAGTTGATCGGCGGACAACCTTACGGTCTCTTGTCCTTGCTTTTATTTAACTCCGCAGCCGCACTTTGCTTTTTCCTTGTCTCGTATCAAAAAGAGCATTTGTCATCAAAGAAAGCTCGCCTTGTTATGCAGATAATTTCCGGTGCAGCAGTTGCACTATTTATAAGCGCAAGTTTATATGCGCATTTTGCTGCAGTTGATGTCTCCGGATTTGTTTGTTTGTGCTCTGCTTTTGTGGGCTTTGCTGTTGGATGGTTGATGCTCAATTGGGTGGCCAGTGTAGATACCACATTGCGTGAAAAAGCTCCGAGGTTCGTTGCTTTTGCGGCACTTGTTGGTGCCGGTATCTCCTTAGTCATTTCTCTGCTTCAGCAGATACCGGAGTTTTACGCTTTTCTGGTAGTGATTCTCATCGCTTATTTGGGGCTGTTTTTTGCTGAGCGACACGTTCCTGCTCATGCAACACAGGTAGCAGCTCTGGAACTGCCTGTACCTCTATCAAAAAGTGTTGACTATATGATGGCACTGTATAGTTTGTGCCTTAGCTGCTGCTTTGCATATTCACTAATGCGGACGGCGGCATTTGACACAACACTGGCTGCATCATTGGTTGCACTTTCACTAGCTGTTGCTTCTATTCCTGCGCTGCTTTTATGGCAGCGCTGGCCTAAATATCTCACTTTTGGCAACTTGCATCGCGCCATGCTTCCGATCACTGTGTTTTTGCTTTTCTCGATTGTTCTTTTTGACCCCGCCTTTGTGCTGGTATCTGCAACTTTGGCACTGGCGGCTCACTGGGGATTAACAATCAATAGCACAAGTTGGTTTGTTGCGTTTGCCCGTAGATACGGATATGAACCTATTCATTATTATGCAAATGCTCGCAGATTGCCCAGCCTTGGTGCGACGTTAGGGTTTTTGATCGCCGGAGTTACGCTGGCAGCTACTGAAGGTCTCAAACTACCATTCAATTTGGAGTTTTCGAAAATCCTAGTAGTTTCACCCGAAAACACTTTACTAATCGTTATTTGTATCCTCACAATTTTGCTGTTGATAATTAATTCGCTTTTACCTTTTAACAGAGGCACACCTATGGACGGTAGAATCCTTATCGACATAGAAACGTCTGATAGAGACCCCGAAATAGTTACGGTTAAAGACGATAACGCATCGGTTGTACGCCCAAAACGTTTTGTCCAACATGCCAACGATCTTGCGTCAAAATACGGACTGTCTACCAGAGAACAAGAGGTAATGCATCTATTAATACGCGGATACAGCGCAGATACGATAGCCGATTTTCTGAGCGTGTCACGCAACACAGTACGCACGCATCGAGCCAACATCTACCAAAAGTTTAACGTTCACTCGCAGCAAGAACTCATGCGACTGCTACCGATCCCTGTAGTGCCTACCCAAGAAGATAAATATCATCATTCTTGATGCAATGAATTGATTGTGGCTTCATAAAGGCCTATAAAGTAAGTTTGGATGGTGTCTTTCGAGAAGACGGCAAAACGATAAGAAGGTGACTATGCGAAAAATTAAAGAAAACTTCTTGGTTAAAGGCGCTTCACCCAAAGGTTGCATCCTTAGGTTTTGCCCTTTTTCTCGCCGTTAATGCCACAGGAGTATGGGGTGGAGCTTTTCCCCTTTTTCCGGCAGAAGTGCAAAACGAACAGACTTTATTCCTGTTCTTTGTTTCTCAAGCTACATCTTTTTCTTTGAGCTCACCATCAACGACCAGACAAACACAAAACAGGATAGCCAAGGTTAAACACTTCAATACTACACGACGCATGGTAACCACATTTCATAATCATAGTAATGAAATAGCCCCACCTATTTATTCATCTAAAGTAGTTTTTGTTCTTTATTGCCGGAAAATATAGTTTGCTGTGGCCACCGGAATAAGAGGCTCCGGGAAGACAGCTATTCTTTCTGATATCCACAGATTCTGCTCAGTTTGCCTCAGAACTACTCAACTGAAAAGATCAGCAATGACAAGGTCAGATTGCACAATTCCTGAATAAGTGTTTTTCCTAACACCATAAGTTGTGATCATGGTGATGTGAATTGCTTTTTTTGTTCTTGTTTCTGCTCTATAGGAAGCTATCTTATTTCTCAACCTTGTCTCGTATTCTTTGTCTATGGAGAACTCCTCAATGGAGTATTTAGCTTCACATAGATTAGTAATGCCGTCATTTCTATCAATGACAAGATCAACCTGTGCACCGATTCCGTCTTGCGCGCTGCTTCGCCATGAATACACGGGTGCTATTACACCGGCAATGCCAAGAGATTGCTTAATTTGTTTCACATGTGACAGGCATATCATTTCGAACGAATAACCACTCCAGGCGTTGTATGCCGGACTATTGCTATACTTGCTCCAGTAGCCATCTTCATCTGACTTGTTGTCAGTTAGGAAGTTGAGATGAAAATTGCTGAAGTGATCGATTAACTGGTAAAGTGTGTCTTTCCTCTTTTTGCCAACAGCATGATACTTCCTAATGAATCCGCATTGCTCAAGTTCTTCTAATACCATGGTAAGGCTGCCGCCGTTGGCAATCCCGGTGCTTTTTACTAATTGCTCGCGAGTAATGCCCTTTGCTGCTCGTGCTATGGCTCTCACTATTTGTTCGTGACGCCGTGGATCTTTAAATAAAGAGGCAAACACCTCATTAAATTCTTTCCTAAGAGGTGCTGTGCTTCCAAAGCACAAAGCATCGATGTTTTGTGTGGTACTTAAACCTCTTTCGATCATATTTAGATAATACGGTATACCGCCAAAAACCATATAATGTTCAAGTATTTGATATCTACTCAAAACAATATTGTTCGTTTTAAAATACTCTTCGCATTCACTTAAAGTAAACGGCTCAAGCTTCATGCGTTGTGTCACCCTATTGTAGAGTCCACCATGGTTTTTGATCAGTTTATTGATCATCCACGATGATATAGACCCGCATACAATAAATAGCAGATCCGGTCTGGATGATGCCCAGCTGTTCCAAAAGAACTCCAGTCCGGTGAGAAATCCGGAGCGAGGCGTATCAAACCAGGACAGCTCGTCAATAAAGATGACTTTCTTTCCAACACGGTTGGAGCTTTCAAGCAATGTTTGCAGTGTCGAGAAAGCTTCAAGCCAACTTGCTGGATCTTTTCCTTGGTAGCCATGTTTCTTAAGCGAAAGCGAGAAGCTTTTCAGCTGTTCTTTCATGGACGCATTTGCAAGTCCTGTTGCATAAAAAGAAAAATCGCTCCGGAAAAATTCTTTGATTAAGTAGGTTTTTCCAACGCGCATTCGCCCGTAGACTGTAAGAAATTCGGGGCGCTGGGAGTCGTAGTATTTTTGGAGCGCTTCTTGTTCTTGCTCTCGTCCAACGATCTTCATTATCAACTCGTTTCTTCAAAAGTGATTTATTCTCAGCTAAATGTGATATATTTTTATGGATTTAGCTGAATATAATAGGGTATTCTACCTTATTAACACTGTACAATCAAACGTTTTATCTTTATAGTCAGCTAAATGTGGCTATGTTTTTAAGATTTAGCTGAGTAAGAAGATACAAGGCTTTTTGATTGGTGTATTGGACTTTTCTACAGCTTGGGGCTTCACCGGGTTATGCCCCTAATTATTGCGAGCGCTTAATGATTGCATGAATCATCAAATCTGTCGGACACGGAAAGCTATAGGCACCGACTTAACGCTTGTGCACCGTCTGAGAGAAGCGAAGAGTCTTTACCCTGAACTGCGCCCGCGCTCTCGTGAGTGAAAGATCCTTCACTGCGCTTAAGGATGACAAGCATTAAGTCGGTGCTTCCCTAGAATCAGCAGTCCACCCAAAAGCGTTGCTGTCATAGCAAATAATATCAAGGCAGGTGCGCTATCACCGGTAGACGGCAGTGCTGTTTTTGGTGGCTGTGCTGAAGTTGTCACCACCGGTGTCAATGATGTTGGCGTTGGCGGTGTTGATCCGGTCGGAGGGGCCGGTGTATCGGGCAAAGCGTATACATAGACTACATTAGTAACCACATCAGCCGACAAGCTGCCATTTGCATTGGGCGGGTTGGTTATTAGCCTATAACCGGGTATAGTGGCAGGACTTGTAGTATAGGGATCACCGTGATTTCCTGTTTGTGATGTAGAGGGAGCAAGTGTTCTGCCTGCTTGATCAACATGGGTCACCTGCAGTTCGGCCAAAATGGAATGAAAAGTAAAGGTGCCAATTCTGAGCCGCTGCAGATTGTATTGCTGCTCCGTGCTTCCTCCTATAAAAAACGAGAGTGGGTCATACGGTGTAGTATCTCCATTTAGCCCGGTTAGCGTAGTGATAGGAATACTCCAGGCATGGGATCTAAAATTTGCACTCAACCGTCCGGTAGACCTAGTATAGGTGATAGTTATGGGATGAAATAAACCGTTTTCCATATCTGCAATGCTTTCGTGTGGCGAGTCACTTCGATTGTAAGCAGTCTTTCTTAGTTCACGGCTTGGATCAGTGTAGGAAAAACCACCTTGAGCCCAGTAGCCCGGCGAGGTAGACTCGGTGGCATTGGGGTCTTGTGTCGCAACGCCCGTATCATTGAGGGTGTTGCTTCCCGATAACGGTCGCCATGGAGCGTGAAGATAAGTGTCTGCCTCCCAGGCGAAAGCACGGGGAAGATTTTGCAAGCCCATGCCTGCCCCAAAACGTCCTAGCGAGCTTACACCACCCTCATGAAAACCAAACGTCACCCCATCAGCTCCGTTGAGAATTCCAACATAGAGCTCTCCATCTAGCTGCCAGTCATGATTCATGCTGATCTTTCTTTTGAGAGTTGCACTACCCGCCTGATTTGGATCTGCTGTGGTCAAAGTCAAAAGACCTTCGGTTTGGTTGTAGTTTGCATTTCCGCCTACTTGAAAGTAAGTAAGAAAATTGTCCTTGTTGACAACTGTTGCCACAGGGTCGGCAAAGGGTACTACCACTCCCTCCCCGGTCGTGTCAGCTGCTGTGTCCTCAAGCAGCAAGGTAGGATTTTCGGAAGAACTACCTTCTTCGGCCTCTTCTGCATATGCAATCGGATAGGACAGCAAACTCATCATAAGCACCAATGCCATAGCAACGCTAAACACGCGTGTACTTAGGAGTAACTTCGTTTCTTTCATTATTTCTCCCTACGTCAACCATATTTGCACCCAAAAG
Organism: Eggerthellales bacterium UBA948; assembly: GCA_002293265.1. GTDB lineage: Bacteria > Actinomycetota > Coriobacteriia > Coriobacteriales > UBA8131 > UBA8131. The sequence goes on along the minus strand of DBCW01000086.1, from coordinate 10,230 downwards.
TGCATGCTTGTTTGCTTGTCGTTTAATATGACTTACATTAGTTAGTAAACTATTTTCATTGGTTTTTGTCAATAATAATAACATTCTGGGCGGTTTGGGACTTAGATACTACTTGCTCGGCGATAGAGCAGGAGACATTGGTTATTTACTGGAAAATGTAGTTTATTTGGAGCTTATGCGGCGAAATCACAGTGTCGCAGTTGGTAAGAGTTACAACAAGGAGGTAGATTTTGTTACTACGAACAGCTCCGGTATTTCTTACTATCAGGTCTCAACAAGCGTCCTTGACCCGAAAATATTAGATCGCGAACTAGCTCCATTAAGATCTATTACAAACAATTACCCAAAATACCTATTGACTTTAGATGAAGTAGGTACCGGATCATATGAAGGCATAGAACACATCAATGTAATCGATTGGTTGCTGGCACAACCAGATCGTATTCTACTTTTGTCTTCCGGCATATACGAAAACTAATTTGAAATACGAACAGCTTTGTATAAATACAAAACAGCTTATCTATGCTTACTATTGCGAATCGAGCAACCAATGAACACTTTAGTACCCAATCCGTTTAACCCTCAGTTTGGTAAACGCCCCAAACAGTTTATCGGGCGGGAGTTGATTATTAATAATTTTCTTCAAAGCTTAGGTGACATAAATGATCCGCATAGAACTACTGTGGTCACCGGAATAAGAGGCTTTGGAAAGACAGCTGTTCTTTCTGATATCCACGCCAGCTTGGATCCGAAAGAATACATGGTTATTGATATCACTGCCCACGATGGCATGCTTCTCGAAATTTTGGATGAGTTTATACGCGGAAGTAAAGGAAAGAAGTGGCTTAGCTCTGCTTTTGAGAAGATGCAAGGCTTTTCGGTTGGTGCATTGGGGTTTTCTTTTGGTGTTACAAAAAGCGATAACAGTGACTCTCACAGTTTTAGGTTTATGGTGTCTGAGATGCTTGATGAGCTTAAGCAAAAAAGTATAAAGACTGTTTTTCTGATCGATGAGGTGCATAACGATACCCCTGAAATGCGTGAGTTTGCCATAACTTATCAACATCTGGTTCGCGAAGAATATGATGTTTCCTTGTTCATGGCGGGATTGCCAAGCTCTGTAAATGATGTGCTTAACGATAAGGTATTAACATTTTTGCGCCGTGCGCATAGAGTAGAACTTGAGAGTATTAACAATAAAGCCGTAGAAATCGCTTTCTTTGAAGCATTTGACCAAGGTGGGCGCAAGTTTATTGGCGACTCTTTAACTGCTGCAGCAAAAGCAACAATGGGTTATCCATATCTAATCCAGCTTCTGGGATACTTCCTGTATAAAGGCAATAAAGAAGAAATAGACGAACGCTTTGTTGAGCAGTCGCTAACTTTAGCCAAGATCGAGCTTTTTAAAAACGTTCATGATATGTTGTTGCAGGCGTTGTCAGTAAAAGACAGAGATTTTCTTTTTGCAATGACAAGTGGTGAGGAGCCTGTAAGCTTTAGTGATGTGCGAGCACAGCTTGGGGTCACACCGGGTTACGCTTCTAAATATCGCGAGCGTTTGATGGTTGCCGGAATCATTAAATCTGCCGGGCATGGCAAGCTGGGTTTTGCACCACCTTATATGGGTGAGTATCTGCGAGAGAAGATGTTTGAGTGATGAATAGACAGCAGAGAAGTAATTTTGTATTGTTATTACTGGGGATTACAACCTGCTAAAACCGGTGTAAATATGCTGGTTTGGCGGATTATGCTGAAGTATTATTGCGTCTTTTCGTGCAGATTGTCAGTATTTCTAACCGTCATTTCGTGCATATTGTTGGCACTACTAATCGTCATTTCGTGTATAATTAACGATATTAGTAACCGTCATTTCGTGCAATTGGAGCTGCTATGGACTTAAAGCGCAAAATGTATGATACCTTGCTCGAATGGAAATCTAAGGACAAGGGCACTTCTGCCATCTTTATAGACGGTGCTCGGCGCGTGGGTAAAAGCCACCTCTGCGAAGCGTTCGCGAAAAAAGAATACCGCTCATATATCCTCATAGACTTCGCACACATCTCTAAGCAAGTTCTAACCATCTTCGAAGAGGACAGTGCCGATCTCGATTCCTTCTTCCTTAAACTTTCGGCTTACTACCGAGTTATGCTACATGAGCGAAACTCGGTAATAGTTTTTGATGAGGTTCAGCAATATCCCCCTGCACGACAGCTGATAAAATACCTCGTCGCTGATCGCCGCTATGATTACATTGAGACAGGCTCACTTATCACCCTCAGCCAAAACAACAAAGACATTGTAATTCCTTCAGAAGAAGAGCATGTTGAGATGTTCCCGTTGGACTTTGAAGAATTCCTCTGGGCAATGGGTGACGAGACAACGGTGCCAACTCTTAAGACCTTCTTTGAGAAACGCTCTCCTCTCGGTCAGGCCCTACATAGGCGTGTGATGAACGACTTCAGGAAGTATATGCTTATCGGAGGGATGCCCCAACCTGTTGCGGAGTTTGTAGAAACCGGAGACATGGAGCAGGTTGATCGTATCAAAAGACGCATACTCACCCTCTACCGTGAAGACGTGGTCAAGTTTGCTAAGGGATACGAGTCTCGAGTGTTTGCGGTTTTCGACCAGATCCCCTCGCAGTTAATGAAGCAACGAAAGAGATTTGTGCTTTCTTCTATCGATAAAAACGCACGCTCGCGCACGTATGAAAGCGCCTTTGTCTGGCTTGATGAGGCGATGGTTATCAATCCCTGCTTCAAAGTCGAAGACCCTGTTGGCGCATTGGATATGAGCTCTGATCACAATACGCTCAAGTGCTATATGGGTGACACCGGGCTGCTGGTGAGCCTTGCCTTTTGGGGCAGGAAATACAAGGACAACGACCTCTATAGAGCTATCCTGCTTGACAAGATGAATGTTAACGAAGGTATGCTCGCAGAAAATGTCGTCGCGCAGATGCTTCGATCAAGTGGTCATAGGCTTTTTTTCTATTCCCGGGTAGATGCGTACAATCGGGCAAACACAATGGAAATCGACTTCCTCATTACCAACGGCAAGAAAATATCGCCGGTCGAAGTCAAGTCCGGTCGCTATCAAAGACACACATCACTTGATAAGTTTCGCAAGAAGTTTGGAAAAACCATAGGTGAAAGCTACATCCTTTACACAAAGGATGTGATGGAGAAAGATGGCATCGTCCATCTGCCGCTTTATATGACAATGTTTTTGTAACCCATGTTTATCAGTCGCTAACTTTATAGAAGTGCCAATTAGTTGGCACTACCTTTATGCGTTTGTTGATAGAGCAAGGACTGTTTGTCAGCCTTCGCTTTCCTTCTTGTGACCATATACAGTCGTAAGCGTAATACTGTGTATAAAACGCCCACGGCAAGATACGCCGTTATGCTAAATATCGCCGATGAGCTGCCCGCTATTGCCGGAGTCCAGAGACACAGTACAATGTGCACAAAGATCAGTCCGAAGAACGGATAGGCAAAGCGTTGCAGGCGTTGCCAGTTCTTTTGTCCCATCATCACGTGAATACGCTTGACTGACGTTATTGCCAATGGGAGAAGTAGTATGACGAGTATAATCGCAACGCCTATCATCCAGTAGCGGATAGGAGGCATATATATTGTAAGTGACAGCATTTGCTCGAGATAAGCTTGACCGTATTTGATTAAATGACCTATAGATAAAAGCGATGCAAATATTGACAATTCGGCGCGAATGGAAATGTATGTTTTGCGGATGTATGAGCCTTCTCCAAAGACGCCGATAAACATCACGATAACGAAAAAACCCATGCCTATCACGTTGCTCTGAAATAAAAACAGAAAGTACTCCCTGAGCCAAGACGGCAGAGGCATGTAGTCGGCAAGTAAATAAAACACATTGAGCAAGGTGGCAACTGTATAAAATAATGCAGGCACTTTTCGCAGTGCCACTCTAAAGACAACAGTAAAAACAATTGCTATAACCAGCCCGGCAATGAACCTCATTGTCCCCTCCAATTCGCTATTAAGAATGGACACGCAGACTCTTCTCCGCGCCACCTGCCCTCTATCACTAATCCACTACTAAGGCACTCTGCAACTCACTCAAAGCTTGTCGATCAATGTCTAAAAAGGCTTCCAGCACAACACTAGCCTCCTTGTAGAAGTAACTCTGATTGGATTTGTTTATACAATCAGCGTACCGAGAAATCCATTTACCTAAATGTTCGTGTAAAAACTGTTCAGTAGCTTTTAGTGTATCCATGACAATCAACACATCACCAGCTTCATAGGCTGCCTCAGCTTTTTCTGCCAGACGGGTCAAAAAATCTAACTCAATCCCTATGTGATCATCAGCAATATGAGGATATGCCGCCGGAACAAATCCTTGATCTACATATGCCTTACGAACTTCCAGCGTAATTTTTTCGAAAAGCGTATGGTGGGCTCCTAAGTGATATGACTCCCATGGTGGAGCCTCTGGCATCGCAGGGCCAACAAAGAGAACGGTAAAATTGTTACTAATTTTCGCTAGAATAGGCTCGCCAACTGTTCTCCACTCGTTTGCCGCCTCAATTAACGCCTCGGTAGCCTGAGTAAATGTCTCTTGTCCTTCTGTGAAAAGTTGAAAAACCTGACATGCAGATTGGCTTGTTATTTGCTCCAACAATTCTGCTGTAGGTTCATTTCCTAGAATACTCTGGCAAAGACGGTACATTCCTGAACGTCCTGCAAGTAGAACTTTAATGGCATCTGCATTTGGCATATCCATACTCCTTAGCACTGCAATTTATAATATGATCTGCCACTATAACAGCTGGCAGATCATATTAACCTTACGTTAAAGCGTAATTGTCTCAGATATGATTTCGACATCCGGATTGAGTATGTCGCCCGACATGTCATCATTCGGATTCCAACGCGAAGGCGTAAATACCACATTTGGTTCTGTTTGGGTAACACTTGTAACCGGAGCCACATATGCTCGATCACCGTGCTTTGACCGCAATTCTTCGATCTCTCCATATTCAAGACAACGCATTGGGCAGGATTGTACGCAGACCGGATTTTCGCCTTTGTCAATAAGATCATAACAAAGATCACATTTTTGCGACACTCCTGTTGCCGAGCTCATGTATGGAGCACCATAAGGGCAAGCCCCAATACACGCTTTGCAGCCAATGCACGCTGTTTTGTCTATGTATACGATACCATCATCACGCTTGATTATCGCTCCTACTGGGCAGGAGGCTAAACAGGCCGGTGCCGAACAATGGTTGCATGATAATGAGACAAATTGCATAAAGAAGCCATCGGTTGACATTACACCGTTCTCGTCAACTTTCCAACTTCCTCCACCGTAATCATAGACTCGACGATATTTTTCACCCAACGGTAGGTCGTTTTTGTCCTTGCATGCAACTACGCATAACTTGCAGCCGATGCACTCATCGACATTATGATGAAAGCCATATTGTGTAACCATCATTTACTCCTTCTTAGTCTGCAATCGGTACTACGTAGGGCTTCAGATGATCCGGAAGCGGTGCTTGTCCGGTGTATTTTTCGATCTTCAATGGAGTAGTGTTGTAAGCCTGATATCCATCGCCCAAAAGTTGCGGAGCTTTAAGGTAACTGGTACAACCCCCAAAGTCGATTCCTGTCTCGTCATCAACATCCAACCAGTTTGCCTGTCCAAGCAAAATTACTCCCGGAGCAACATATGGTGTAACACAGAGGCGGCGGACAATCTGTCCGGCATCTTTGCCAGTTACCAGCACCCAGTCTCCTGTTTTAAAACCGTCTTTCTTCGCATCATAGTTACTCATCATCAGATCATTGGCAAACATCTCGGTAAGAACTTTATTTGTAGAATAGTTCGATTGCACCTGACGAAGATGATGAAGATTGATTAGATGATATTTATAGTCGGTATTCTTAGATATTTCTTCATATCCTCCAACAGCAGGCTTATACTTTGGCAGAGCATCGATGTCATGATATGAACACCTATCATAATGATCCTTAAGTGCTTGGCAATATATTTCGAGTTTTCCGGATGTAGTTTTCATTGGACTTTGCTCAGGATCAGCTATGAAGGCCTTTTGAGGGATTTTAGTCAAGAAGTCGTCAGGTTTGCGTTGAAGATGGAAAACACCCATATTGTCTTCTTTATACTCTCTAATCGGAATATGTCCTTCTTGCGGTTCACCTTTCATGCCATAGAATTTCAGGTCGTCCTCAGTAATTGACACCAGTGGAATCGGATCTCCGCCATCCACGGGAATCGTAGTTGAGGCAAGCATGTTGAAGTATCCTTGCTCAGTTGTTTGCCTCGGAACAACGTCCTCACCAAATCCAAGCGCATCACACAGTAAATAGAATATTTCATTGTCATCTTTTGACTCATAATAAGGAGCCAAAATGTTCTTTCCGGTAAGATATAGACATGAATGAACATTGCCAATTTGGATAAAGTCAATCTCAAAGGATGTTTTCGCAGGTAAAACTATATCGGCGTATACTAGACCGCTTTTAAGCTGGAAGTCTTGATAGACTACAAAATCTACCTTACGATGTGCTTCGGCAACATATTGCGCACCCGTCATCTGATTTGCGGCGTTGCCGTTTCCTTCGTTATACATACATTTAATATCACAAGCACGCTTTTCATGTGCCTGTCCGGGAATTGTATACTCTCCGGTAGCGACTGCCTTAAAAATTTCCGGATAGGTGATTCCATATTCTTGATTTGGATCATATTCGGCAAAACCAGTTAGCATGCCACCAGCACCGGGAGGCGTGCAAATGGGATTCGGCGTAATTTTTGGACTCTTTGCACTACCACGAACAATATCTTGATCGCGGTTGAACACTCCATGTGGACTACCATAGACATAACTTGCACCAAGTTCGCCCATACAACCACAAATCCATGAAAGCGTGGCCATTTGATGGCAAGTCCTGTTGCCATAATAAGTTCTACAAAGAGATGTGGAGGATTTAATGTACATCGGCTTGATGGAGCCCATATCCTTTGCGAGATTCTTTATGGTTTCGACCGGAATGCCGGTGATGGGACTAGCCCACTCAGCTGTCCTCGGAATTCCATCGTAAACGCCCAAAATGTAGTCCTTATAATTCTCGTTAGTCTTTGCATCTGCTGGCATATGAGCAGCATCAAATCCAACAGTATACTTATCCAAAAACTCCTGATCGACCCAGTTATTGGTTATCAATTCATAAACCAAAGCTTCGACTAAAGCGCCATCCGTGCTGGGATGGATAGGAATCCACTGATCGGCAACAACTTGTGCGGTCGGTGTAAACCAAGGATCTATGATGATAACTTTGGTGCCAGCGGCTTTTTTAGCATTGATAAAGGTATATATCTGGTTTTGCTGCATCCATGCTGTATTATTCCCAAACAGAACCATCAACTTGGTGTGGCGCAAAGCCATTCTGTCCATTGAATTACCAAGATTGTTGCCAATGTATGCTCTAACAATCTCTGAACCGCCCGGAGTTTGCTCGCCATAAGTAGTTAAGCAGCCGCCCAATAGATTAAATATTTTTGCACCGGCAGCGCCCTTTCCAAGACCGAGAAAAGCACGTGGTCCGTAAGTATCAGCTATCCGCTTGAATTCCTCAGCCATGTAAGATATTGCATCATCCCAGCTGATTCGCTCCCACTCGTCTTTCCCGCGCAGATGTCCATTGACATTATCTCCACCACCTGGCATCCAGTTCTTGCGTTTCATCGGATACTTTAAACGATCAGGTGCGGTGATATACCATCTCTGGGAGCGTCCTTTTAAACAACCGCGAACTTGTGGGTTATCGACGCTATCTTCGATAAGCTCATCGGTTCTCTGCCTAATTATCGTACCATCGACAACATAAGCTTGATTAACACAAGTAGTTGTACAACCGCTGATAGGACATCGAAATGTCATCCACTCTCCACCAACAAGTTTCTCAGGTGTTGGATCGCTTTCTTTAGCGGGGTCTGTCTCCCTCACCTTATTCTCGCAACCAGTAAGTCCTAATGTGGCAACTGCGCCAACTGTGGCAGCTAGACCAACAAACTGCCTTCGATTGATCCCCGATTTTTCGATCCTTTCAAGTAACTTTGCCATAACCTCTCCTTTCTCCAGCTTTTAAGCAAGGTAGCTATTTGCGAAAATAAGAGCCTTGTCGCATTAACATACCTGCCTACTTCGACAGCACTGACTGCCTGTTTTTCTTGCCAAAAATGCCTTCGTGCAAAATGACTCAAAGTGCAAAAGTAAAAGAGTCAGCCTAATATAAGTGATATGGTAATACCCATCACTGATTCAGTCAATAGGTATTCCACTTTTCCCCTATTTGTTGCATAATGAACACGGACATTTTGGAGGATTCATGCTTGGGATACCCTTATTCGATACCTTGGTGATACTCTATCTGTTCTTGGGTGGAGCAGCTGCCGGCGCACTATTTATAATTGCAGCTTGGAGCATTGTCTTCCATCGTAGAATTAAAGAACGCCATATCAGATTGCAAACTGCGTTCAAATCCTTGATGTCATATTGCTATGTTACCGGCATGATCTTGCTGTCTTTTTCGATCCTTTGTCTTTTATGGGATCTTGGGCAACCACAAAGAGCTTTATCGCTTTTCTTTCGCCCCCATCTCACTGTACTTACCTTTGGTTCATATTCGCTATTATTTGAGGTGCTAATCGTGGCGTTTCTAATTGCTGCAAATCGCTTAGACCTATTTTCTATCAGTGGAAGAGTTCGCAAAGTTCTGGAGTATCTTTGTTGTGTTGGCTCAAGCGCCGTGATGATCTATACAGGAGTATTCTTGGCGACTAATATTTCCGTGCCATTTTGGAACACTTGGACTCTTATAGCTTTATTCTTCTTCTCTTCACTATCTGCCGGAGTCTCCTTGGTCTTGCTTATCGACTACTTTGTGAAAGACCGAACGCTATTGCTTCGCGCCGCACGTCCTCTGCAAAAAATACATGTTTGTGTTCTGCTTTTGGAGGCTGCTGCAATGGCCGGTTTTATTGCAGTGGCTTTTTTTAATCAGGAAACGTCAAAATCGATTGAAATACTGCTTGGTGCAGAAATGCTACCCACAACAATTATTGGTGTGGTTGGCATGGGGGTCATAATCCCGCTCATTTTAGAATCTTACAATTTGCTGACAAAGCCCTACCGCACTATCCCTGTTTCAGATGTAATATGCTTATTAGGAGGGTTATGCCTGCGTTACGTTATAATCCAATGCGGAGTTCATTGAAAGTGTGTAAGGGGATTGCGTGTCACAGTTAAGTCACAATGAGAATATTTTTGAAGTAGATGATAGCTCAGATTTGCCCATCTGGGTTCAGTTACGTAATCGAATTGCGTACCTTATTCGAGTTGGTCACTTCAAACCCGGCGAGCAAATCCCCAGTGTGCGCAGCTTGTCTACCAGCGCAAAGATCAACTATACGACTGTTACTAAGGCCTACAAAGATCTTGAGTACAACAACCTTATCGTATCGATCCGCGGGCGAGGCATGTATGTGCAAAAGAATGTGACGGCAGAAGATGAAGGAGCCGAGGCTGCCATAGATATCATTGTTGAGGACTGCATCGATCAGTATCGCTCGGCCGGTCTGTCTTTTGTGGATATCAAATCTAGAATTAGAACCATTATTGACGATCGTGAGTCAAAGACAATAAATGCTACAGTGGAAAAGATGGAGTATTACGATGACGGACAAGAAGGCTAGACGTAAAGACCATAAAGTTGCCGGAACGCAGCGGGCAGAACGACGTGAGAGTGCCAAGATCGAGTCGTATAACTCGCCGAAAACTAAATACACAAATGAGAATGCGCGGATTGTTTTCTCTGCTCTGATTTTTGTGCTTTTCTTTGCGCTGGTCATCATTGGTGGCTACTTTCTGTTTAACAGAATAGACATCTGGATCCTGTCCGCTGCCCTAGTAATCGCTGTGCTTGCGCTGTTCACGATAAACATTGCCCCGCAGTGGGAACGCGTGGTCATCTTGCGTTTTGGTAAATATTCCCGAACAGTTGGGCCGGGTCTGTATCTCACTCTCCCCTTTATTGAGCACATTGCTCTTAGAGCAGACCAGCGCGTTATGCTTACCGGCTTTGGTGCCGAGGAGACTTTAACCGCCGATCTGGTTCCTTTAAATGTGGACGCTGCCATCTTTTGGGTCATCTGGGA
>DBCW01000018.1 GCA_002293265.1 Eggerthellales bacterium UBA948 | reverse complement strand
AAGCATTAAATCGGCACTTCCTAGGCTTAGGGACACTTGATCTGCAATCGCGGATGCAGCATCATCCGCAAGATCAAAGTCCTTGTAGCTTGCAGGTATGCAGCCTTTTCAAACGTAGTCCCCAGATTTGAAAGGATCGGCGAATAAACTTGGAAACCAAAAGCGTTAGAAGTGATGACAACAAGATCGAGTTGACCGTCACACTCACCGAAGATGCAGTAAAAAAGCATGTCGATGCGGCTTATCGTCAGGCGGGCAAGGCTCGCATCCCCGGATTTAGACCGGGCAAGGCGCCGCGCAAGGTTTTGGAGAACTTTTATGGGGGCAAAGAGTATTTCCTGGCCGAAGCAACGGATAGCTTGGTAAGAGAGAGTTTGCCTTTGGCGATAGACGCCGAGGGGCATGTGCCGCTGGATAAACCGGCTGTTGGCGACATCGATCCGGTAGAAGAAGGCAAGACTTACACATTCTCACTAACATATACAGTACGTCCGCTGTTTGAGCTTACCTCATACGAGCCTTTGCAAATAGAGCTCCCCAGCTCAGAGCCAACAGACGAAGAGATCGAAGAGCAGATAGACGTGATGCTTAACTACTACGTAGACATGGTTGATGTAACTGACCGCGCTATCAAAGACGAAGACGTAGTGGACATGGATATTGAAGTTACCGCAGACGGTGAGCGCGTGGATGCTATGTCTGGTGATAAGATTCCATACATGCTTGGCAGTGGCGTTATGCCAAAGTCTTTTGACGATAAAGTGATCGGTGCCAAGATAGGTGACGAGCTTGACTTTGATCTAAAACTGGGCGACGACGAGGCAGTGCCGGCATTTCTCGACAAGGATAAGGCGACACACGCAAAACTCAAGGTGCTTGGTATCCAGGCACGTGTAAAGCCGGAGCTTACCGATGAGTTTGCCAAAGAAAAGCTGGAGTTTGAGAATGCTGACGATTTTAAGATGCAGATCGCCGAGACCATCAGGTTTAGAAAGACTACCGATCTGGCACAACTCAAAGACAGGGTGATTGCCGAGGAGCTGGCAAGTCGTTTGGACGGCGAGCCCACAGACATTCTCGTGACCCAGACCGAACAAGATATATATCGCGACTTCTTTAACTCGCTGCAGCAAAGCGGTCAAACCTTTGACACTTTCTTGAGCAGCGCAAATCTTACTCCCGAGACCTTTAGAGAAGATGTCAAAAAGCAGGCTACAGAAATGGCTGCACAAGCTTTGGCGCTGGATGCAATCGCTCGCCATAACAATTTTGAGGTCACCGAAGAAGAGCTTCGTCAGGAGTTTGAGTTAAGCGGAGCAGAAGATCCGGACGATCTATATAAGCAGTGGCAGGAAAACGGACGTCTTTCTGAGATCAAAGAAGGCATCTTGAGAATGAAGGCTTCTAAGAAAGTAAACGAGGAAGCTGAGGTGTTTGAGCCGGGTAAAAAGCCGGAAGCTAAAAAGACTGCCAAAAAGCCTGCGACAAAAAAGACCGCCAAGAAGGATGATGCAGCCAGTCCAAGCGACGACGCAGCAGCCGCAGATTCCAAAAAGTCAACAAAAGGTGGCGCCAAAGAAACAAAAGAGAGCAAGGCAAAAAAGTCTGCTAAGGTCGATGAATAATTTTAAATTAGCAGATAGGTAGGAGTAATTATGTCTTATGAAAGAAACCGCTCAGCGCTGATTCCTTACGTAATCGAGCAGTCACCGCGTGGGGAGCGCAGTTTTGATATCTACTCGCGACTACTAAATGATCGCATCGTTTTTTTGGGCGAGGCAATTGATGACCACGTGGCAAACACAGTTGTGGCGCAGCTTTTGCACCTGGAAAGCGATGACCCGGAGAAGGATATCTCGCTTTACATCAACTCACCCGGTGGCGTTATCACTGCCGGTCTTGCAATATATGACACGATGCAGTTCATCAAATGTGATGTGTCTACCATTTGTATCGGTCAGGCAGCTTCGATGGCGGCAGTGCTTTTAGCTTCCGGCACCAAGGGCAAGCGCTTTGCTCTGCCTAACTCTCGCGTGATGATCCATCAACCTAGCGGCGGCGCGCAAGGTCAGCAGACCGAGATTGAGATCGCGGCTAAGGAGATCTTGTACGCGCGTGAGCGTTTGAACCAGATATTAGCCGATCACACCGGTCAAACTTTGGACAGAGTACACGACGATACCGAGCGCGACAACTTCATGTCGGCTGAGGCAGCGCGTGACTATGGCCTGGTGGATGAGATATTCTTCGCCAGAGATATCAAGAAAGAGGATAAGAAAGACTAGCTCCTCAAGAGATTCTCACAAGCGTGAAGGCGTGAGCGGATATAATTAGGACTAACAGCATATACCCTCTGTCAAGGTCGTGAATGTGGCAATGACAGAGGGTTAGCACACAAGAAGGATTGTAAATTGGCAGCTAAGAACGATAAATTTGGCTTTGGCGGTGGAGGCGGTCGCGACGATGGCTTTGGCGGCTTCGACGGCTTTGGCAGCAGATACGGCGGATCGGGTGGCTCTGGTGGTGACGACGGTGGCGACGGCTTTGACCGATTCTCAGATATTCGCTGTAGCTTTTGCGGTAAAACTCAAGAAATGGTACGCAAACTTATTGCCGGGCCAAATGTTTTCATCTGCGATGAATGCGTTCAACTATGCGAAGAGATAATTGGCTACGATCTGTCCGAGGATGACCATGATCGCAGCGAAGAAGAAAAGACCTTAGATCTGGAAGACTTGCCTATACCGGCTGAGATTTACAAAGAACTCTCAAAATATGTGATCGGACAAGAGTCTGCCAAACGTGCGCTATCGGTTGCCGTATATAATCACTACAAACGCGCCTCGCTTGGCATCGATTCTTCAGAAGACGATGTTGAGCTGGCAAAAAGTAACATTATGTTGCTTGGACCCACCGGCTGCGGTAAGACCTTGTTGGCACAAACCTTGGCACGCATCATCGACGTACCATTTGCCATCGCAGACGCTACAGCTCTAACTGAGGCCGGTTATGTGGGTGAGGATGTAGAAAACATTCTGTTAAAACTGATAACCGCAGCCGATAACGATATCGAGGCAGCACAACTCGGCATAATCTACATTGACGAGATTGATAAAGTTGCCCGCAAGGCCGAGAACCTCTCCATTACACGCGATGTTTCCGGTGAGGGTGTGCAGCAAGCGCTACTTAAAATTATCGAAGGCGTTGAGGCTTCGGTGCCGCCACAAGGTGGGCGTAAGCATCCGCAGCAAGAGCTGCTTAAGATTGATACCACAAACATCTTGTTCATTTTGGGTGGCGCTTTTGTTGGCCTGGACAAGATAGTGTCAGAACGCATTGGCAAAAAAGGCATTGGTTTTGCTGCTGAAATTAAGAAACCGCACAGTCAAGAGACCTCCAGGATTTTGGCTAAGACCTTGCCGGAAGACCTAAACCGCTTTGGCATGATACCGGAGTTTGTGGGCAGAATACCGGTAATATGTTGTGTTGAGGAGCTTTCGGAAGATGATCTGATCCGCGTTTTGACCGAGCCTAAAAACGCTTTGGTAAAGCAGTACGCACGCATGTTCTCGTTTGAAGATGTGAGGCTTACCTTTACAGACTCAGCGTTAAAAGCCATTGCTAAAGAGGCAGTGGATCATGGCACCGGCGCACGCGGTCTGCGCTCGATATGCGAAAGAACGCTGCTGGACACGATGTATGATCTGCCCGGCAGCGACAATATATCCGAGGTCGTGGTGACTCCTGAGGCAGTGCGCGGTGAAAGCACACCAACGGTGGTTTACAAGACCGGCAAGAAATCATCCGAGAAAGTGGCATCATAATAATGTCTGAGCTTACAAATGATGTATCAGTGACAGGGTCTGAGTGCACTGCAAGCAGCGAATCTCTGGCAGGGTTAGAATTACCCAAAAATTACGATCCCGGCACAATCGAAGAACCGCTATTTAAAAAGTGGTTTGACAGCGGATATTTTAGCCGCAATGTTGCCGGGTTTGCTGATGAACAAAAGCCGTCATATACAATAGTGATACCGCCACCAAATATTACCGGTGTATTGCATATGGGTCACGCTTTGAACAACACATTGCAAGACATTCTAACGCGCAAAGCGCGCATGCAAGGCAGACCAACACGCTGGGTGGTAGGCACAGACCACGCAGGCATCGCCACACAAAACAAGGTGGAGCAAAAACTGGCTGCTGAGGGCAAGACCCGCTTTGATGTGGGTCGTGAGGCTTTTGTCGAGGCTTGCTGGCAGTGGCGTGATGAATATGGTTCAACAATTATCGAGCAGCTAAAATCTATGGGTTGCTCTTGCGATTTTGAGCACGAAAAGTTCACCATGGATAGCGATTATGCAGCAGCAATACGTAAGGTCTTTGTGGACTGGTTTGATAACGGATTGGTATACAAGGGGCATCGCATAATTAACTGGTGCCCGCGCTGCACAACGGCTCTTGCCGACGACGAGGTGGAGCACGTTGATGAGACCGGCCATCTATGGCACCTGCGTTATCCACTGGTAGAGCCGGTGGGCGACATCGAGTATCTGGTAGTTGCTACCACACGCCCCGAGACCATGTTAGGTGATACCGGTGTGGCAGTAAGTCCTGACGATGAGCGTTACAGTGCGCTAATAGATGCAGGCGCACAGGTAAAACTACCGCTAATGGATCGCATTATCCCCATCTTTACCGATGAATATGTGGATAAAGAGTTTGGCTCCGGCGCCGTTAAAATAACTCCCGCCCACGATGCCAATGACTTCGAAGTTGGGCAGCGCCACGACTTAGAACAAATCAATGTATTTACCGAAGAAGCGGTTGTCAACGCTAATGGCGGTCGTTTTGAGGGCATGACCCGCGAAGAAGCACGTGAGGCAGTGGTTGCAGCATTTGAAGAGCTGGGGCTTTTGGATCACATCGAGGAGCACGACCATGCAGTTGGTCATTGCTATCGCTGCAATACTACGATAGAGCCGTGGCTATCAGACCAATGGTTTGTCAAAATGAGCGAACTGGCCGCGCCGGCGATAAAGGCTGTGCGCGAAAACCAAGTTGTGTTTCACCCAAAACGCTGGGAGAACATCTACTTTCATTGGATGGAAAACATTCGCGACTGGTGCATCTCCAGGCAACTTTGGTGGGGTCATCGTATCCCGGTATTTTACTGCGACACATGTGGCTGGATGGGCGCATCCGTTGAAGACCTCGAGGTCTGCCCTAAGTGCGGCGCAGCAGTGAGGCAAGACGAGGATGTATTAGACACTTGGTTCTCTTCTCAACTGTGGCCATTTGCAACTCAAGGGTGGCCTAGCGAGGCTACGTGGAAGCAAGAGCTGGATCATTATTACCCCACTCAGGTGCTTTCTACTGCTCGCGATATCATCTTCCTTTGGGTTGCGCGTATGATTATGTCTTCGATGTACTTCTTGGACGGAAAAGTGCCTTTTGAGGATGTGATCGTTCATCCGACAGTACTGGATAAATATGGCAACATTATGTCTAAATCGCGCGGCAACGGCGTCGATCCATTGCAGCTGATCAATACTTATGGCGCGGACTCTATGCGTTTTGGTTTGGCACTTCAGGTAACAGGATCGCAGGATCTAAAGTTTGATGAAGAAAAGATCATGATCATGGCACGCAACTTTGCAACCAAGATCTGGAATGCATCGCGCTTCGTGTTGATGAATCTAAAAGATTTTGATGCAAGTCAGGCATGTGATGAGACCAGCGGCAAAGTTACACCACTGGCAGTTACCGATGCCGATCGCTGGATACTGTCGCGCCTGGCAAGGCTTACCGCGCAACTGGCTGATGGTCAAGACGGTTATGACTTTGGCGTGATTGCCCGCAGTCTCTATAGCTTTTTCTGGAACGAATTCTGTGACTGGTACATCGAGTTTTCCAAGTCTCAGCTAAACCAAGGTGGCACCGAGCGCGCCGCCGCCCAACGCAATTTAGTGTTTGTGCTGGACAGTGCCTTGCGCATGCTACATCCCTTTATGCCATTTATTACAGAGGAAATTTGGACAAGGCTTCCGCACGGCGATAGCCGACCATCACTTATGGTGGCCGAGTGGCCAAATAGCGCTTACTTTAACGATTTTATCGACGATCAAGCCGAGCTGGCAATCGAGCAACTCTGTGCAGTTGTCACTGCTGTAAGGGCGACCAAAGCCAGGTACGGCATATCTCCCAAACAGCCGCTTGATGTTGTGGTAAAGACTACGGGTGACCATGCATTAAACGCAGCAGATGTGCTAAACAGCCAACTAGAGCAGCTTAAGTCTATGGCGCGAGTTGGCAACTTTGAGGCATCTGCTACTGCTGTAAAGCCCGCGCACTCCTCAGTCACCATCCAAGCAGCATTAGAAATATATATCCAACTCGAAGGCTTTGTGGATTTTGATGCCGAGAAAGCGCGTCTGCAAAAAGAGTTGGACAAAAAAGTAGGCGAATTAGAAAAGATCAACAAAAAACTTGGCAATGAGGGCTTTTTGGCAAAGGCCGACGTTGCTATTATTGAAAAAGCAAAAAGCGATGCCGCAGAGCTAGACAAATCGATCGAGCAACTCACGGAACAGCTTGCCGATATTGGATAGTTTTTGAGCGAAAGCATGTGGTTGTAGATCAAGATTGTGGTTAGCATACTTGTAGCACATTTAGGCATGGTGACAATGACAATGGGGGGCTTTAAAGGCTGGAGGACTTATGGCTATAGATAACCAAATGAGTGTGGACGGCATTGGCAAAGGTAAAGAACCGGATGAACTGGTTTTGCTGATTGCCGACCATTTGGATTGGACAAAAGAAAAAGACCACTTGACCTTGTTGCAAAACAAGATCAACGCCTATGCAATGTTCATCGAGTCCAAACAGTACAAAAATGTATATCACAACGAGGAGTTCAGTCGTTTCCTGATTCAGATCATGTTCTTACATAGTCCAACTGAAAAGGCAAAAAAGTTCATAGGAGTGGCTGAGGATTATTTGAAGCAATTCAGAATTCGCATCATCACCGATACTGTGGGGTAGTATCTTAGAAGTTTAGACAAATTATTTGAGCTCAACACAGGTAGGTATAATGTCCAAATATAATCAGGCTATTGCAGCCATAAAGGGTGCTTTATCTTTTGGTATCGATCCAACTCTTCGCACGATCTCGGCTTTGGTCAAGTGTTTGGGTAATCCGCAACAAAACTATCAGTGCATTCAAATTGCCGGAACAAACGGAAAGACTTCCACTTCGCGTTTTACCGCAGCTTTTCTGCGCTCGCATGGTGCCAAAGTTGCCTTATACACTTCTCCAAATTTGATCGAATATCCGGAACGTATGGAGATCGATGGTCAAGTAGTATCTAACGAAGACTTTGCTACAGCTATACTGGCAGCAAAAGACTGCGCAGACGTTGCAATCAAAGACGGCAACTTTGAACATGTCACCGAGTTTGAGTTAATTACTGCCGCGGCATTATGGTTATATGCAGAGAGGCACGTAGAGTTTGCGGTGCTCGAAGTGGGCATGGGCGGTAGCTGGGATGCAACGTCCGTTGTCACTCCTAAGGTTGCGGTAATCACAGGAATAAACCTGGATCATACCCATGTCTTGGGTGACACGGTTGAGGCAATTGCTCGCGAGAAAGCCGCAATCATCAAGGCTGAGAGTATAGGTGTGCTAGGTGAGGGAACAAAGAATGTGCGGGAGACGTTTTTTGAACAGGCAAAGAAAGTTGGCGCACCTGAACCAATAATTGCCGAGCAACACGCCATGCTTGATGAGCTGGATATTTCTCGTTTTCCAAGTTATCAACGCCACAACATTATTTGTGCTTTGATAGCCACAGAAAAAGCTCTCGGAAGGGCGCTTGACCTCACATCTATCCAAGATGCGCTAAGAGACATTCAGATCCCCGGGCGTTTTGAGCTAATAAATAAAGATCCAAAAGTACTTATAGATGCCGCACATAATCCCGAATCCGCACAAACTCTGGCTACGTCTCTGAAAGAGCGTTATGGCATTGATAAAGACAGTGGCTACATCGAAGGCTTCGATACCTTGTTGTTGGGCGTATTAGAAGATAAAGATGCTAAAGGTATAATACCTGCCTTGATCCCACTTTTCAAAAACATCGCAGTGACGCAGTCTTCTTCTCCTCGTGCCATAGACGCAAATGACTTGGCACATATTGTTAAGAAACTAGATAAAGAAAGCCGTACACCGCAGGTCTTTGGCTCTGTAAAAAGTGCCGTGGAGACATTTTTGGAAAACGGCAATGCGGTGGTAGCCACCGGTTCTATCACATTAGCAGGTGAGGTTAAAGCGATATACGGTAAAGCGAATAATGATAAATTTGTGCAGGGCTGCTAAACTGCTTGGCTTTTGGTAAACTAGTACGGTTATGCATCACGACTGTACGTTAAGAGAAA
The DNA here is from genome assembly GCA_002293265.1 of Eggerthellales bacterium UBA948. Classification (GTDB taxonomy): domain Bacteria; phylum Actinomycetota; class Coriobacteriia; order Coriobacteriales; family UBA8131; genus UBA8131. Next base: position 19,245 of record DBCW01000018.1, on the reverse strand, counting down.
AGGACCCCTATGTCCAGTTTGCCCGATTTTGGTGAATTATTAGAATCATTTATTACTCCCGAGATGCGAATGTTCGGGATGGTCATCATCATAATTATTGGTGTTCTTTATTTGATATCGATCATCTGGGTTATCCGCGNNCTCATATCTGCGTGGATCAAACCCAATAGTATGGGGAATTATTGCGTTGATTCCATTGATCGGCGCTTTTGCATATTCGATGCTGAGACCGCCAATGTTGCTTTCGGATCGTGATGAACAAGATCTGGACTTTACGCTTAAGCAACGTGAACTTATGAAGTATGGAGAATGTGGGAAATGCGGATATCCTGTTGAGAGGGAATATCTGGTTTGTCCCAAATGCGGTACACAACTAAAAAACGAGTGCAAGCAATGCGGACGCTCTTTGGATCCGGATTGGAAGATATGCCCGTTTTGCTGTACCAGGGTGCGACAGAGTTCGCGACACTAGGAAATTCCTAGGGAAGTTGCTTCTCTGGATTTATTCACAAGATCGGCTAAAGCCTTGCGTTAAATCGCCATATGAGGTTGTGTGTTCAAGCGATAAACGGTAAGACTCAGCCCTGAGACTTAAGGTTTATTATGGAGATAAAATTACCTGACGGCTCTTTAAAAGAGCTTGCTGAAGGTTCGTCTGTTGCAGACGTTGCCGCGTCAATTGGTGCAGGACTCGCAAAAGCCGCACTGGCGGGAAAAATCAACGGAGATATTGTAGATCTTTCTGAGTCTGTTCAAGATGGAGCAACGGTTGAGATCATCACCAATAAATCTACAGAAGCGCTGGATATACTGCGACACTCAACAGCGCATGTTATGGCTGCGGCTATTAAAAGTTTATTCCCGGATGCCCAATTTGGCATTGGTCCCGCCATTGAAGATGGTTTTTATTATGATATCGAGATCGGTCGGTCGATCACACCGGAAGACCTGCAAACAATCGAGGCAAAAATGCAAGAGCTTGTTGCCTCAGCTCTGCCGTTCACTCGCAAGGTTGTAGATATTACCGAAGCACGCTCACTGTTTGAGGGGCAGCCCTTAAAACTTGAACTGATTGATGAGATGCCATCAGAGACTGTTATTTCTGTGTACAGTCTGGGTGATTTCTTGGATCTATGCAAAGGGCCGCATATCGCCAATACCGGTTTTGTAGCTGCGTTTAAGCTCACCAAACAAGCCGGGGCTTATTGGCGTGGCGATAGCGAACGCCAGATGCTTCAGCGTATTTATGGCACAGCGTGGTTTTCTAAAAAGGACCTCGAGGACTATACCATGCGTATCGAAGAGGCCGAGAAGCGCGACCATCGCAAGCTCGGGCGTGAACTTGGCATCTATATGATGGATGAGCGTGCCGGTGTGGGTCTACCGCTTTACATGCCAAACGGTGCACGTGTTATTCGTATCCTGCAAGAATGGCTGCGCCGCGATCTTTACAAGCGCGGTTATGAAGAGGTTATCACCCCACATATTTATAATGCCGATGTTTGGAAACAATCCGGACATTACTATTTCTACAAAGACAACATGTACTTCTTTCAAGTGGATGAGTCTGAAGAAAAGGATATGAGCAAGGTATCGGAATTTGGCTTAAAGCCGATGAATTGCCCCGGACACGTGCTCTTGTACGGCAATGAACTGCGTTCATACCGTGATTTGCCACTACGTTTCTTTGAGTTCGGCACGGTGTATCGCCACGAAATGAGTGGCGTGGTGCACGGCTTGTTGCGTGCACGTGGGTTTACCCAAGACGATGCGCACGTATTTTGCCGCGCTGATCAAGTGCTTGATGAGGTCGTAGCAATGCTCGATCTGGTCGATCACATCATGGGCACTTTTGGTTTTACTTATACGGCAGAGATTTCTACTCAACCTACAAAATCTATTGGTGATAACGCCAAGTGGGAGTATGCCACCGATCAGTTAAAGCTGGCTTGCGAGAAACACAACCTGGAATACGAGATCAACGAAGGTGACGGAGCATTTTACGGGCCAAAGATAGATATCAAGGTCAAAGATGCCATCGGTCGCACATGGCAATGTTCCACCATCCAAGTAGACTTTAACTTTCCCGAGCGCTTTGAGCTAACATACCGCACCGCCGATAACGGTCAAGAACAACCATGGATGCTGCACAGAGCCATCTTTGGCTCTATAGAGCGTTTCTTAGGCATACTGATAGAGCACCTATCCGGAGCTTTGCCTCTGTGGCTTGCGCCTTTGCAAGTAGCCGTGATTCCCATTGCCGATAGACATAATGACTACGCTAACGAGGTACGTGAGCGCTTGATAGCTGCCGGTGGTCGCGTAGAAGTGTTCGATCAAAACGAACCTATGCGCGCCAAGATAGCCAAAGCCCAACAGCAAAAAGTGCCATACATGCTGGTAGTAGGAGACAAAGAGGCAGAGTCTAAAAGCGTAAGCGTCCGCGAGCGCAAAGAGGGCGATGTTGGCGTGCAACTACTGGATGAGTTCGCAAAGCTTATTGAGGATGCGAGGATTTAAAACTCAATCTCCAACCCCACCGGACAATGGTCAGATCCCATCACCTCGGGATAGATGCTTGCAGTCCGAATGTTGCCAACAGCATCATCGGATACTAAAAAGTAATCAATACGCCATCCTGTGTTGTTGGCGCGTGCATTACCGCGAAAACTCCACCATGAATATGCACCGGTGGTGTCCGGGTACAGATGTCTGAAGGTATCAGTAAATCCGGCATCTAATAGCGCCGAAAAATCTTCTCGCTCTTCATCCGAAAAGCCGGCACTTCCGCGGTTTGGGCCGGGGTTTTTCAGGTCTATTTCATTGTGAGCAACGTTTAAGTCACCACAAACAACAACCGGTTTATGTTTGGCTAAACCGGACAAGAAGCGAGTAAAAGCTGCTCCCCACGCCAAGCGAAGCGAGATACGCTTCAGTTCATCTTGAGCGTTTGGCGTGTAACAACATACAAACCAATAGTCTTTAAATTCTAAAGCACATAAGCGACCCTCGGTATCGAGTATGGACGGATCGGGCAATCCACTTCCACCGGCATCTTTGGCAGATAAGTCAAGGCTGTGTATCACCTGAATCGGCTCTTCTTTAGAAAAGACTGCCGTGCCGGAATACCCTTTCTTCTCTGCATAACTCCAGGTTTGAAAATAATTATCGGGTATCTGCAAGTCCACTTGTCCTTCTTGCAGCTTTGTCTCTTGAAGCGCAAAAACATCCGCCCCAAAAGAATCAAACACCTCATAAAACCCCTTTTTGATACTGGCTCTAAGTCCGTTAACATTCCATGAGATAAGTTTTATCATAGTGCGCTCGTTCCGCTCGTCTAATTCGTTCATATTATCAGCATAACCCATAAGAAAAAAGTTATCATTATTATGCATACAATTCCTATAAACACACTGAGGTTGCATCATTGTAATTTGTAATAGAGAAATTATGACGAACTCAGCTTAGATATCAAAGGTGAACTTTATGAACAAGAATAAGCAATTACATGCGGAGGATTTCGCGACCAATCCTTGGCTTACTATCATTACCGGGCACTATGGCGTAGGTAAGACCAATTTATCGCTTAATGCTGTTCGTGATCTGCGTGCCTTGATGAATCGCGTCACGTTGATTGATCTGGATATCGTCAACCCTTACTTTCGCTCAACCGATAGTAAGGATTTCCTTGACGAGCACGATATTCGCGTGTTTGGTCCGGTCTATGCCAGAAGCACACTTGATACTCCGTCATTAGCGCCGGGTATCGATGAGGCCATCATTGATGCCTCGCCGAATCATGCGGTACTTATAGATGTGGGCGGCGATCCAGATGGTGCCCGCGCATTGGGTCGCTACTCCGCAAAGATAGATGCACGTCCACACAGGCTGATATATGTTGTAAATGTGCACCGTCCTGATATGACTACCGTTGCAGAAAACATCGATTTGATAAGGTCAATAGAGGAGACATCAGGTCTTAAGGTTACGCATGTTTTGGGCAACACGCACCTTAAAGAGTTTAGTACGGCAGCAGATATTGCCGGTGCCTTTAAAACAACGCTGGCTATTGCCGAGTCTGCCGGTATTGAGTTTGTGGGCATTACGGCACCACGTGAACTTGCGGATGAGGTAAAGACACATATTGCCAAAGCTAATCCAATGCCCGCCAAACAAACTCCGGTTTACCCGGTGGATCAAATCGTTGTCACTCCTTGGGGAGAGTGACATAAGGATTGTGCTCTCATCATTTGCCACGGCAATTGTCAATATGCCACTCACGTTACAAACGCAAAAAACTTAACTTTATCACCAAACAAGTGCAATAAGCTGTGTAAAATGTTCGTTACACTTTTTTTAACCTACGTATGCGTGACTACATACGACTTAATTGCTGTCACAGCTACTTAAGTCGGATTTGGCGTATTGAGAGGAATAGTAATGGCGCTGGTTACAGTAGATAAGTATTTTTGCAAAGGGTGTGGCCTTTGTGTTGACGCGTGTCCTCAAGGCATATTAGAACTTGATCTCGATGAGATCAGCCAAAAGGGTTATCATCCGGCTAAATGTATTGATCAAAGTGCCTGTACAGGATGTATTAGCTGTGCGCTAATGTGTCCTGACGTGGCAATTACGATTGAGAGGTAGAGCCTCATGGCAGAAAAAGTATTAATGAAAGGAAATGAGGCGTTAGCAGAAGCAGCTATCAGAGCCGGATGCAAACACTTCTTTGGTTACCCAATAACGCCGCAGACCGAGGTAGCAGCATACATGTCAAAACGTATGCCTAAAATTGGCGGAACATACTTGCAGGCAGAAAGCGAAGTTGCTGCAATAAACATGGTTTATGGCGCATCGGCCGCAGGTGTTCGTGTGATGACCTCCAGCTCTTCGCCCGGCGTTAGTCTAAAAAGCGAGGGTATCTCATACATGATCGGTGCCGATCTTCCCGCTTTGATCATCAATGTGCAACGTGGCGGCCCGGGTCTTGGTGGCATTCAACCCAGTCAGGCAGACTATTGGATGGCAACAAAAGCCACCGGTCATGGCGACGGTCACGTTATCGTTTTTGCCCCCTCCACAGTTCAAGAAATGGCAGATCTGGTGGCGCTGGCTTTTGATCTTGGTGATAAATACCGTACACCGGTCATGGTGCTTGCAGACGGCTTGCTTGGTCAGATGATGGAGCCTGTAGATTTGCCTGAGCCGATAAAGTCGGAAGACCTGCCGGCAAAACCGTGGGCGATTGACGGACACAAGGGCAAGCGTGATCACAACACTATCAACTCACTGTTCTTGGTGGCGCAAGAACTCGAAGACTCTATCGTCTCTCGTTGGAAGCGCTATGAGCAGATTAAGGCTGAAGAGCAGATGTCTGAAAGCTATATGACAGATGATGCAGACATAGTACTTGTTGCCTATGGTGCCGCGTCGCGTATTGCTCGCAGTGCTGTGAATAAAGCACGCGAAGAGGGTCTGAAAGTTGGATTATTTCGCCCAATCACGCTATGGCCTTTCCCTTCTGATGCGTTGGAGGCAACTGTAGATAAAGCAAAATCCTATCTGGTAACCGAGTTTTCCATGGGTCAAATGGTGGATGACGTACGGCTCATTGTTAATGGTCGCAAGCCTGTAAGCTTCTTTGCTCACACCGGCGGAGTTGTGCAAACTCCCGACGAAGTACTGGAGGCACTTCGTCGAGTGGCAACAGGAGAGACCTTTAACATGGTTCCTTACCAGTCTAAATTGAGCGGAGAAGCACGATGAGTGATACAACAACTACTGCGGCTGTTGCGGAAAAACCCAAGAAAGAAAAATCACCTATCTTGTTTGGGCGCACAGGGTCGCTCACAAAAGCAATAACAAACTATTGTCCCGGATGCTCACACGGCATCGCCCAACGCCTGGTAGCTGAAGTTATTGATGAGTTTGAGGTCGAGGGAGAGACCGTTGGTGTTTGTCCTGTTGGTTGTAGCGTCTCGGCATACAATTTCTACTCATGTGATATGGCACAGGCTGCACACGGACGCGCTCCTGCAGTGGCAACAGGTATCAAGCGTGCAAAATCGGACAACATCGTTTTTACATATCAAGGTGATGGCGACTTAGCCTCAATCGGAATGGCTGAGACGGTGCACGCTGCTACGCGTGGCGAGAACATTACCGTCATCTTTATCAACAATGCTATTTACGGTATGACAGGTGGGCAGATGGCTCCCACTTCGCTTCCGGGGCAGGTCACGCAGACCTCACCATATGGACGCGACACCGATGCCGCCGGATTCCCGATTCGTGTTTGTGAGTTACTGTCTACGCTTGACGGCGTAGCTTTGGCGCAACGTGTAACCGTAGATAGTCCAAAAAATGTTCGCGCTGCAAAACGTGCGATCAAAAAAGCCTTCCAATATCAAATTGATGGGCGCGGTTTTACTATCATTGAGATTTTGGCAACCTGTCCAACCAACTGGGGATTAACACCGGCAGATTCCTTTACTTGGCTGCAAGAGAACATGATCCCTTACTACCCTCTAGGTGTATACAAAGACACCGGAGCAGCAGAGAAGGAGTAAAGGTGAAAGACCTCAATATTATGTTTGCTGGGTTTTGTGGGAAAACAGTCCGGTGGACTGTTTTCGGGCGAAGCTGCGAAGCAGCGGGTGAGCCCATGGATGACCGCCAAAGCTTTGTTGGGAGATGGTAGTCATGAAAGACCTCAATATTATGTTTGCTGGGTTTGGCGGTCAGGGCATCCTTTTTGCCGGTAAGATTGTTGCTTACGCCGGCATGCTGGATGGGCACGAGATATCTTGGTTGCCGTCTTACGGTCCTGAGATGCGTGGCGGTACGGCTAACTGCAGCGTATGCATTTCTGATGAGCCTATCGGCTCGCCATTGGTCATCGACCCCGATGTTTTGGTGGCTATGAACCTACCGGCATACGAGAAGTTTATCGACCATGTGGTGCCGGGCGGCATTGCAATTGTGGACTCCACTATGGTTGGCACCTGTACTTTGCGTGAAGATATCAGCTACCACACGATTCCGGCTACTGCTCTGGCAAAAGATAACGACCTGAAAGGTCTTGCTAACGTTATCATGGTTGGAAGATTGCTGGCAGCAACAAAATTCTCCACACGTGAAGTCTTTGAAAAGGCTATCGATAAAAGCGTTCCTGAAAAGAAGAAACATCTTGCAGAGGCTAATAAAAGAGCTCTGCAAATGGGAGAATCTTGGACAGCAGAAGAGTGTTAGAGAGGGGTTTAAGTGGACTACGCTAAAAGCTTGGCATCCGACAATGTGCCGGACAGCCAATTCAAAGAATTGGCTCAGCGCATTGCGGGGCTTAGAGATGCCTGTGGTTTTACGATCGAGGAGTTTGCAGAAAAACTGGGTGTAGATACAGAGGTCTATCGAGCTTACGAAGAAACAGGGTTTGATGTGCCAGCCTCTATGTTGATGCATATAGCCAATGTTTGCAAAGTAGACATGGCTGTACTTCTCACCGGTGGTTCTGCGCATCTTAATACGTTTCAGGTAGTGCGTGCAGGAAAAGGGCAAGTTGTTGACCGTTTTCCCGGTTATCACTTTCAGGATCTGGCCTACAACTATTTTGGCAAAGTGATGCAGCCGCTACTGGTAACACTGGATCCAAGCGACGAACCGGCCGAGCTGGTAACACACGTGGGACAAGAGTTTAACTATGTAACAGAAGGTAAAGTGATCTTGGTATTTGCGGATCGTGAAGTTGAGCTTAATGTGGGCGATAGCGTGTATTTTAACCCACAAATGCCACACGGTCAGAGGTGCGGGGGAGACGTGCCTGCCACATTTGTGACTATGATCACCGAGTAGGGGAAGCTAAAAGTAATTATCGCATCAGATAATTCTTGAGTAGATAGACGGAAAAATACAGATGAATTACATACTTTCTAAGTACTGCCCTCGCATAGAGTTTGATTCTTATGAGGACTTTTACAACAACTTTGAGATAAAAGTGCCTGAGAACTTTAATTTTGCCTATGACGTTGTTGACGAGTGGGCGCGGGTAGAGCCGGATAAGAAGGCGCTTGTTTGGTGCGATGATGAGGGCGGCGAAAAGACTCTCACATTTACCGAGATATCAAAACTTTCAAACAAGTTGGCTAATGCACTTGTTGGTTTGGGGATAAAAAAGGGCGACATAGTCTTGCTGATGCTAAAGCAACGCTGGGAGTACTGGGTCTGCGCCATGGCCATGTGTAAAATTGGTGCCATAATCATTCCCGCAACTGCTCAATTGACAAAAAAGGACTTGGTCTATCGCTTAAATGCTTCCGGAGCCAAGGCGCTGATTGCTCTCGACGATGCCTACGTGCGCGAGCAAGTTGCGTTATCGTTGTCGGAGTGCCCGGAGCTTAAGCATCGCATCTTGGTAAACACCAAGACTACAGACTGGGCAGATGAGGGGTGGCTCTCATTTAATGATTTCATCGAAGGTGCCAGCGATGATTGGCAGCGTCCAACAGGCGATGCAGCAACCAAAAACGACGACATTATGCTTATCTACTTTACGTCCGGAACTACCGGTCTGGCAAAGATGTGTGAGCACAACTTTGTACATCCACTGGGGCACATACTCACAGCCAAGTACTGGCAGCAAGTGCAGGAAAACAAGTTGCACTGTTCCGTTAGCGATAGCGGTTGGGCTAAATTTGGCTGGGGCAAAATATACGGTCAATGGATAGCCGGTGCTGTTATTTTTGCTTACGACAACCTGCGCTTTGATCCCTCTAAAATGTTAGAAAAAATAGCAAAATATAGGGTGACAACATTTTGCGTGCCGCCAACCATGTATCGCTTCATGCTGCAAGAAGATGTAGCTTCATTTGATCTTAGTTGTGTGGAGAACTTTGCAACTGCCGGAGAGCCACTAAATGCCGATGTGACCAACCGTTGGTTTGCAGCAACCGGCAAAATGATTCGTGAAGGCTTTGGCCAAACGGAAGGTCCGGTGCTCGTAGCAACGTTTCCTTGGGTGGAACCACGTCCCGGCTCTATGGGCAAGCCGTCTCCGCTACTCAATATTAAGCTTCTTGATAATGATGGTGAGCAGGTGGAAGACGGAGAAGAAGGCAGCATCTGCGTAACAGGTCTCAAAGAAAAGTATCCACCCGGATTATTTGTGGGATATTACAGAAATCCGGAGGCAAGCGCGACCGCTGTTGGCGGCGATTACTACAATCTCGGAGATGTAGCTTGGCGTGACCCGGACGGTTACTACACATTTGTTGGTCGCAATGACGACGTTATCAAATGCTCCGGCTATCGCATAGGTCCATTTGAGGTAGAGTCTGCACTTGTGGCACATCCGTTGGTAATTGAGTGCGCTGTAACGGCGGCTCCGGATGAGATACGCGGCAATGTTGTTAAAGCGACAATAGTGTTGGTTAAGGGAACTCAAGCTACTGATGAACTTGTGAAAGAGTTGCAAGACCACGTCAAGGAGACAACTGCGCCATATAAATACCCGCGCATCATAGAGTTTGTGGATGAACTGCCAAAAACGATTGGCGGCAAAATCAAACGCGCACAAATCCGCGCAACCGACAAAGGAGAGACCTGGGAAGGGTAATGCTACGCTTAAAATTACGCTCATGAATAGCAGGTCAGCATTCTCCATATAAATAAAGTACTAAATGATAAAAGCTAAATAATACTAGCAAAACAAGCAATTAATGCTAGAATAGCTATAGGGCAAACTCAGGGTGGGTGACGTATTGTAATAATGTCACCCACCCTGTTATGTCAGAGCGAATTTTTATGCAAGGGGAGGAAAAAAGAATATGAGAAAACTAGTTAAAGCTTTTTCGGGAACACTTTTAGCTATAACACTAGGTTTTGCGGTAGTTGCATGTACGCAGGTGTCCGATGAGACTAAAGCAGCCGCCGGCATCTATCAGCTTCAATCTATTGCCATGAATGGCACAGAAGTAAGCGGCGACAATATTGCAGCTGTGGCAGAGCGGGCAGGTGTAAGCGTGCTTTTGTCTTTGGAGCTTTTTGACACCGGCAGATACAAGCTTGTTTCTATGGATGAGCCTTATGAAGGCAATTTTAAAATTGAAGGCAATCAGATCACTTTCACCGACGGGCAGGATCTAACCGGATCGTACGAGAACAACACAGTCACCATAGATATTCAGGGGATTCACGCGGTATTTACCAAGTAGCCCTTTAATAATGCGTTAAACGGTGCTAATGCACGCTTTTATCAAGTAAGTAGTCCTTTTTGAAGAGCATTTGCTTGATAAAAGCGTGCATTTGCTTTCTTAAACAAGCAAACAGCCTTCGTACACAAATAGCATTTGATTCTTTTTTTGCCGCGTGCTTTCAGTTTGGTAACTATATGCGTTTTTCATACATAGTTACCGTCTGCTTTATGCACACTTAGAGTAGAATGTATAAACACATTTTTCCAAACATGAAGCATAAGAGACAACTGGCAAAGGAGCGCAGGTAATGGCCTATTTTTACGATCAAGCAGCACACACATTCAACGAGTATCTATTGGTACCGGGGTATTCATCTTCTGAGTGCGTGCCGTCTGCTGTGGATCTAACAGTACCACTGGTAAAGTATTCAAAGTCTGACGGACCTACGATGACCATGAAGATACCGCTGGTATCAGCCATTATGCAAAGTGTATCAAATGATACCATGGCTATTGCTTTGGCGCGTGAAGGCGGTATCTCATTTATCTATAGCTCACAAAGTGTGGACAACCAGGTTGCCATGATCAACCGAGTAAAAGATCACAAGGCCGGATTTGTGCCCAGCGATTCAAACCTATCTCCGGACGACACGCTCGAGACCGTTATGGAGCTTAAGGAGAAATCAGGGCACTCCACGATGCCGGTCACACATGATGGCTCTTCGCACGGAAAGCTATTAGGCATTGTGACCAGCCGAGATTACCGCCCAAGTCGCACGCCAATGGATGCAAAAGTTTCTGAGTTCATGACGCCGCGCGAAAAACTGGTTATTGCGTCTGCAGAGACCACGTTAAGCGAGGCAAACGATATCATCTGGGATCACAAGCTAAACGCCCTGCCAATTGTGGATAAAAACGACTGTTTATTGCATCTTGTATTTCGCAAAGACTATGACTCCCACAAGTTAAATCCGATGGAAAACCTCGACGCACACAAGCGTTATGTTGTAGGTGCCGGTATTAATACGCACGACTATGAGGATCGTGTAGGTCCACTACTTGCGGCAGGAGCTGACGCTTTGTGCATCGATTCGTCTGAGGGTTACTCGGAGTGGCAACTGCGTACGCTTCAATATGTGAAAAAGGAGTTTGGCGAAGGCGTGAAAGTCGGTGCCGGAAATGTTGTTGACCGCGAGGGTTTCAGATTTCTGGTAGATGCCGGGGCAGATTTTGTCAAAGTTGGCATCGGTGGTGGTTCCATCTGCATCACGCGTGAACAAAAAGGCATCGGGCGCGGACAGGCCACTAGCATTATCGAGGTAGCCGATGAGCGCAACAAGTACTTTAAAGAGACCGGAATTTACATCCCCATCTGTTCTGACGGCGGTATCGTTTTTGACTACCACATGACTTTAGCTTTAGCCATGGGTGCAGACTTCATGATGCTTGGTCGTTATTTTGCCCGTTTTGATGAGAGCCCTACAGCAAAAGTCACTGTTAACGGCAACTATATGAAAGAATATTGGGGAGAGGGGTCAGCGCGCGCGCGCAACTGGCAACGCTACCACTCGGGTGGCAGTGACTCCAAGCTAAGCTTTGAAGAAGGCGTGGATTCGTACGTACCTTACGCCGGGCCTCTAAAAGACAACGTGGCGCTGAGCTTGTCAAAGATCCGCTCAACCATGTGCAATTGCGGAGCTTTAAGCGTTCCTGAACTTCAAGAAAAAGCAAAGCTGACGCTGATATCTTCAACATCAATTGTTGAGGGTGGCGCACACGATGTTATTCTCAAAGATCAACTGGGTTCACTTCCACCTAATTTCCGCTAGAGCACTGCCTAAAATTAAAATTGCTTTAAGTAAAACAATGACTATATAAGGTAAAAGGTTTTATTGGGGTATAAGACTTAACAAGGAGAGACGATGCAACAATACGATCCGTTTAAGATTGAGCCAAAATGGCAAGAAGTCTGGCGAGACCTGCATATTGATAGCGTTACCGAGCCCGATGTGGGCTCGGTAGTGGAAACTGACTCATCGGGTAGCGCAAAAACTACCAATAATAAACCTTTTTATTACACACTGGAGATGTTTCCTTACCCCTCTGGTGATGTTCATATGGGGCATGTCCGCAATTACACCATAGGTGATGTGGTGAGCAGGTATAAACGTATGCAAGGTTACAACGTCTTGCATCCGATCGGCTGGGATTCTTTTGGTATGCCTGCAGAAAATGCAGCTATTAAACAGAACTCGACTCCGGCTACATGGACGTATGCCAATATTGATAAACAGCGAGAGTCTCTTAAGCGCTTGGGTTTTTCTTACGACTGGAATAGAACTGTCATCACGAGTGACGCTAATTATTATCATTGGGGTCAGTGGATATTTATAAAACTTTGGCAGCGAGGCTTGGTTGAGCGAAAGAGCTCGCCGGTAAACTGGTGTCCTACATGCCAGACAGTACTTGCAAATGAGCAGGTAATAGATGGAGGTTGCTGGCGTTGCCACACTGCTGTAGAGCGAAAAGAGCTGGAGCAATGGTTTTTTAAGATTACGGAGTATGCTCAAGAGTTATTAGATGACTTGGATAAGCTGGACGGTTGGCCGGAGCGAGTAAAACAGATGCAGGCAAACTGGATAGGACGCTCCACCGGCGCTGAGATCGCTTTTACATTATGTGATGACAACGGAGAACCAACAAACGAGACGATCACGGTATTTACAACAAGACCCGATACCTTGTTTGGTTGTACATTCTTTCTCTTAGCTCCGGAGCATCCGCTGGTCGAGGGCTTTGTTTCCGGCACAGAGTATGCTGCTGAGGTGGATCGCGTGGTCAAACTTGCCTCAAGTGCAAGCGCAGTCGAGCGTTCAAAAGGCGAGCGCGAGAAGAACGGTGCATTTACCGGGCGTTACGTCATCAACCCAATAAATGGCGACAAGGTGCCAATTTGGATATCTGATTATGTGATGATGGATTATGGTACCGGTGCTGTTATGGCTGTACCATCGGGAGATCAACGTGACTTTGAATTTGCACGCAAATATGGTCTCGCGATACCGCCGGTCGTTGTCTCTAAAGACGATGCGCTCTTTGAAGAGCTAAAAAACGTGCAAGAGCGTAAATTAAACGATGTTACCTGGGCAGAGGCTTATGACGGTTCAGGCATTATGGTGCAAAGCGGTGAGTTCACCGGAATGCAGGGCGGCAAGGATTCGCCCGGAGCGCAAGCAGTGATCGATAAGCTGTCCACGTCCAAACAAGGACAAGCTACCGTAAACTTCCGTCTGCGTGATTGGCTTATCTCCAGACAACGTTACTGGGGAAACCCGATTCCTGCCATATACTGTAAGCATTGCGGTATAGTTCCGGTACCCGAAAGTGATCTGCCGGTAGTTTTACCTATGGATGTTGATGTGACCAAAGGAGAAACTCTGGCTTCTCGCCCGGATTTCTATGAGGTCAAATGCCCCGTTTGTGGTGCAGATGCGCGCCGAGAGACCGACACCATGGACACATTCACCTGTTCGAGTTGGTATTATCTGCGCTACACCGACCCTCACAATAAAAGCTTGCCTTTTGCCCCCGAGAAGGTAAACGCTTGGATGCCGGTAGATCAATACATCGGCGGCATTGAGCACGCCATTTTGCATCTGCTATATTCGCGATTCTTCACCAAGGCACTTCGAGATGTTGGTCTGCTAAATTTTGACGAGCCATTTACCAATCTGCTTACACAAGGCATGGTTAAGTTGCACGGTGAGGTTATGAGCAAATCGAAAGGCAATGTTATTGCTCCCGAAGACATTATCAAGTCTTATGGTGTAGATGCTCTGCGCGTTTATATCTTGTTTATGGCTCCGCCGGATAAGGATCTTGATTGGTCGCAAGAAGGTCTTGAAGGCATTTTCCGCTTTATCAACCGTATTTGGCGTAGCGTTTATGACCTGACCGGTGAGACAGTAGTAGACGGAGAAGGTACACAGCTTTCGGTCTACGATCTAAAAATAGATAATGCTGAGGCAAAAAAGAGAGGCGAGGAACTTAACCGCGAATATCACAGAGTGATAGGTAAGGTTACCGCCGATATAGATCGCTTCAATTTTAATACTTCTATCAGCGCAATTATGGAGTTGCTCAACACTGTTAGTGCATACATCAAGATTCCGGTCTCAATGCGTGATGATCAGCTTGCTGAGCGTGTGGCTCAGGCGTTGGTTCTTTTGCTGGCACCGATGGCTCCACATATCTGCGAGGAGCTTTGGAGCGAGGCTTTGGGTATGGAGGGTAGTGTTCATCTGCAAAACTGGCCTGAATTTGATCCCGCTCAAGCAATAGCCGGACAAGTTGAACTTGCTGTACAGGTAAACGGAAAGATCAAAGCACGCGTAACAGTATCCAGTGAAGCTAGCGAAGCAGAAGTGCAAAGCGCTGCACTTGAATCAGTGCACGAGTTTATTGGCGACACCCAAGCTAAGAAAGTTGTTGTGGTGCCTAAAAAGCTCGTCAATATTGTTGTATAACAGCGGCTGTCGATAAAGGCGAAGAGCGTAAATGCAGCCCGGTCATCAAAGCATCAATGGTGTAGATGATGTATTTAGACGAATATCATTTGGCGATAATGCTAAGGGAGAATCTGTGGCAAGCGCATATGTAGCGCTTGGTCTGATACTCAACTATCTTGACTTAAAGAACGGCAATCGCTTGATCCCGGATATTTTGGAGTCAGAGGCCTTGCAGGGGTCTTCGTGGGATAAAGCAAAGTATCCGCGAACAAATCAATTTTATAAAATGCTGCAACACATTTTTGGTGAAAAGACCAAGCAAGCGGATCTTTGGGGTACAAGGTTCTCAGATAAGTTCAATAAAGGCTGGCTATCTTTTTATTGGGTCAGCAAGATATTTGTTCGCTGTAGCTTTAGCGGACTTGGTAAAGACAAAACCTGGCATATGATCGTAGATGAAATTTCCAGCAATCGCCCAGTGATGGTGGTTATGCGCAAAGTTGATGTAAATGAAACTCAGTATAATTTTTACGCCATGGCAGTTTGCGGATACAGAATCACAAGTTTGGGAAATCGTGAACTCATGGTTCATCCCGGTTTATATGGCGAGCAAAGTATCAGGGGCAGCAGGGCACAGACCATGTATGTCTCTTTAGATCAGTCTATCTGCGCATACAGGTTCAATGTTTTTGTCAAAAGCATCTCCGGAGAAGAGCTAAAAGAGTTTTAATATACATGACAGCCAAACTATTCTGCGCTTAGTTTGGCTTTCTTGATCTTTCTCTTGTCCAGATACATCTGGTTATCCGCTTCGTGGATTATGTCATCTATATCCTTAGTCGCAAGATTGCCATGAGCAAATCCTCCGGCATAGCTGATCTGTTCGAGTTTATTGCTGCGAACTTCGTTATAACTGTCTACTTTCTCATGTATTTCATCAAGGAATTTCTTTGCAATGTCATCGCTGCAATCTATAAATAACGCAAGAAACTCATCGCCTCCATAACGACCTAAGAAACCGTAAGGCTGTGCCACTTCGGACAAAATATTTGCAAACGCTTTGATAACCTGGTCACCGCCTTGATGGCCTAAAAAGTCGTTTGTTAGCTTAAGATCATTCATGTCAAACATGAAAGCCCATACATCTTCTTGGGGCGGATCTTTTATCCACTCTCCGATAAGGCGTTCACAGCTTGCCCTGTTATTGATCTCTGTAAGAGTGTCAACATATGCGAGCACACCAAGAGCATCGGCTCGTCGCCGTATCGCCATGCTGCGCACAGCAAACACCACACCGATAACCAACACTACAACAAAGGCACCGTTGATAACAACCATAATCCAGTTGATATAAACAACCTGCGCTTCGGAGTATTCTTCTGCAGAGAAAACAGTATCGTTAACAAGCTCAAAGTATTCTTGGCTGGCATCATATAATTCTTGTTGACCTTGCCCCGAGCGAACATTAGCAATATCTATCTTAAGAAGCGTCCAGCTTTCCTTGACCTTGCTCATGTTTTTCAGATAGGCTTCATCGTCAAGTTTTACGAGGTCATTTTCGCCTTCTCCGGTGAGAAGTTCGTCAACAATACCGTCTAGACGCTTTATCAAGGCATCGTCCGGATGCCCCATCAACTCTTCTTTGACAAGTTTTTGCGTAGCACCTCTAACGATTCCAACATAGTTAACAACACGAGCGTTTCCTTGAAGCAGTTCGAGAGAAGATATCGAAACAGCGCCCATGACGATAAAGAGTAAGATCACCAGACCTATGCCAAGGTAGAGCTTATTTGATAGAATTTTTCTCAAGCCACTCACCAATTTTCTTATACATATACACAGAGTCGATTGGCTTAGCCAGATATCCATCCATGCCAACTTGACTTGCCCTTTGGATGTCATCAGGCAATGCATTGGCAGAGATTGCAGCAATCACTACAGTTTTAGCATCCGGCCTGTCCAAACTTCGAATCTCTTCTGTTGCTTCATATCCATTCATAACCGGCATTTGGATATCCATCAGTATTAGGTCAAAATAGCCAATTTGCGATGACTTAAAAAGATCCAGCGCTTGCTGACCATTTTCTGCAGTCTCAATAATTGCACCGGTTTCTTGTAAAAGCGCTGAGACTATCTCACAGTTTATCTCAATATCGTCAACAACCAAAACATGTTTACCACTTAGATTCAGCCCACGGGTGTGACTGGTCTGCTTTACGGTAGAGCCTTCGGCAGTTTCTTTGGCTTTCACATGTATGGTAAAGGTAAAAACAGAACCGCGTCCAAGCTCTGTCTCCAGTTCTATCTCGCCGCCAAGCATAGCAACAAGATCTTTAGAGATCGCCAGACCTAAACCTGTGCCGCCAAATAGGCGAGTTGTATCGGCACTTGCTTGGGAAAAGGAGGTGAAAAGCTTTCCGGTCTGTTTAGGGTCTATACCAATCCCGGTATCGCTAACAGAAAATTGATACACCGCTTCACCGTTGTTAAAGTAAAGCTCTTCAACATTTAGGTGTATCTCGCCCTCATCTGTAAACTTAATCGCATTTGACATGAGGTTAATGAGCACTTGGCTTAGTCGTAGCGAGTCAGTGATCAATCCATCGTGTTGGATGTTTTCGGTATTAGCCGTAAGCTTAATGCCTTTTTCGCTGGCTCGATCACGAAACATGTTGACCACGAACGCAACAGTTTCTCTTAGCGAGAAAAGCTTTTCCTCCAATTTCATCTTACCCGACTCAAGCTTGGAAAAGTCCAAGATGTTACCAACGATGCCCAGAAGATGTTTTGAATTGGATTCTATGTTTGTTAAATAGACCTTTAACTGATCAACATCACCGGTGTTTTGTGCCACCTGGGTCATGCCGATAATAGCATTTAGCGGCGTGCGAATCTCGTGACTCATGCGACTTAAGAAATCGCTTTTTGTCTGCGAAGCGCTTCGAGCGTTTTTCGTCTGCTCCTCTAGCTCTTTTGTCTGCTTTTCAAACTCTTTATTTTGTATGTCCGATTCAGACTTAATCTTGAGCATAGTTTTACGAATACGAACTAAATAGATAGCGAGTAAGCCTATCACGCACGTGAGAGCCGCAATTATTATGATTCCGATCAAGCTATTGGTAGCTAAATTATCCATGATGAGAACTCATCCGGAAAAAAGCTATGCTGCAAATTAGCGCCACCCATGCTCCTCAAAAAATGCTGTCTCCTGGGTAACTGAATTAATAGACTCACTGCAAAAGTAAGCGAATCTCAGCAATCGCAAAAGCAGATAGCCCCAATCTGCCAGGAAACAAAGTAAACCTTACCCCTTTTATAGCAGGTATTTTACCATAATCCATATGGAGATAATAAGCTAACTAAACGGTTAAATGTAATTTTCAGTGACAAACTAAGCGTTTTATACAATCTTTTTAATCGTTTTAATGCTAATTCGAGTATCCTATGAGATTGATATTACCTGTAACGGTTTTATGTATCATACGTCAGGCACGTATGATATTCTCAAGGCTTTTGTGCAAGTCGTCTATAATGTCATCAATACTTTCCGGTGCAGAATAAAAAAGTGTAATCCCTGTGCGGATTTTCGATATGGAGGCTACAACAAAGATGAAAGATAAATACTTAGCGTTGAAGCAAAACCTTAAAAATCTCGAAAGTATGGTGGTTGCATTTTCCGGTGGTGTCGATTCCACATTCCTTTTAAAAACTGCTTACGATGTTTTGGGTGATAAGGTTATAGCTGTAACCGCACGCTCCTGCTCGTTTCCCAAACGCGAATTACAAGAAGCAGTTGATTTCTGTAATAAAGAGGGGATACGTCACCTTATATGTGATTCAGAAGAATTGAACATAGAGGGGTTTTCACAAAACCCTGTAAATCGATGCTACCTCTGCAAAAACGAACTATTCGAAAAAATATGGGCTGTAGCGCGAGAGCATGATATAGATAATGTCGCGGAAGGCTCAAACACGGACGACGATGGAGATTACCGCCCCGGGCTTACAGCCGTCAAGGAGCAAAATATTAAAAGCCCTTTGCGCCAAGTTGGACTGAGCAAGCAGGAAATAAGGCAGTTATCCAAAGAATTAGGTCTTTCAACATGGAACAAGCAGTCTTTCGCCTGTCTTTCATCGCGGTTTCCATATGGCGAAACTATCTCAGTCGAGCGGTTAGCAATGATAGACAAAGCCGAGCAAATACTGCTCGACATAGGCTTTCATCAGGTCAGAGTAAGGTTTCACGACAACCTAGCTCGCATAGAAACAGACAGCGACGGTTTTTCACTGTTAGAAAACAAGGAGCTGCGAGAAAAAATCCATTATGAGTTCAAGCAAATAGGCTTTACATACGTCGCTCTAGATTTGCAAGGATACAGAACAGGCAGCATGAACGAAACCATCAAGACAGCCAACGAAAACCCTTTTTGTCCTGAGTGTGTCGAAAAGGGACTAGGTGGATGTAGTTAAAACCTTAATGTGTATTTTGCGTACATAAAACACACATTGGCACCTTAAAGTATTAATAACGGAGCGACCGGGCTTCCC
>DBCW01000169.1 GCA_002293265.1 Eggerthellales bacterium UBA948 | reverse complement strand
GGGGGATTTATCTCCAGCTCTAAACGATAATTAGGTTAGACTTATAGGTAAGTGGGCTAACAGAAGCGACGGTAGAAGACTCGACAGGAATAATATGGCAAAGCAAACCCCACAGCAGGGAAACCCAGCCAAGAAGAATAAAAAGGAGCAGACTGCTAAAGATGCCGATCAAAAAGCGGTAAGCAAGCAGGCAAAGTCTGATAAGGATCAGAAAAAGTCAGCAAAAGGCGGCAAGCAGGCTCCCAAAAAGGAAACTATCTTTAGAAAGATAGTTAATTACTTTAAGAATGTACGTCAAGAGATAAAACGTACAACATGGCCAACGCGTGACGAAGTGCTGCGTATGAGCCTTATTGTTGTGGGAGCTCTGATATTTTTTGGAGTATTTATTTTCTTGATAGACTGGGCTATGACTCATTTAGTTGATTTATATTCTCAACTTGGAGATAACATAGGTACTGATAGCGCAACTCCGGTTGAAGGCGATACCTCAACCGATGGCACTGCAACAGATGCAGACAGCGCAGCTACTGAAGGCGAAGCTGATGCAACTACTGACACCTCAGAAAGTGAAGGCACGGAGTAATTAAATGTCAAAGAAGTGGTATGTCCTCCATACTTATTCAGGTTATGAGAATAAGGTAAAGAACAATCTCCAGCATCGCGTTGAGGCGATGGGGTTGGAGGATCGTATCTTTGATATCCAGATTCCAACTGAGGAAGTAACAGAGATCAAAGAAGGTGGCCGTAGGGTCACTACCGATAAAAAAGTATTTCCCGGCTATGTATTAGTGCGTATGGATCTTGACGATCAGTCGTGGGGCGTTGTGCGAAACACTCCCGGTGTTACGGGTTTTGTTGGAGCGCAAGGCAAGCCATCTCCGCTGTCTCGCGAAGAGTACAACAAGATCATGAGGCGCACTCGTAGCGATGCACCAAAGAAGACCTCTTCAAATTTGCAAGTTGGCATGAGTGTAAAAGTTATATCCGGACCACTTGCTGAGTTTGACGGCACCATTGCTGAGGTTCAACCGGATGCCGGCAAAGTCAAAGTCATGGTATCTATCTTTGGTCGCGAGACACCTGTTGAGCTAAGTTACAATCAGGTTTCTCGACTTTAAATTTGCAAATCATACGGTAAGGTGCCCCCAGCGGGAAGCTTCTCACCTTTCGTTTGAGATAGATAAGAATAATATTATAAGGAGTAGAAAATGGCTCCCAGTAAACCAATTGCTGGTTATATTAAACTACAAATTCCAGCCGGACAGGCAACTCCTGCTCCTCCGGTAGGACCTGCGCTTGGCGCAAAAGGCGTCAACATTATGCAGTTTTGCCAGGCATTTAACGCTGCCACGCAAGACAAAGGCAACACAATCATCCCGGTAGAGATCACTGTTTATGAAGATAAAACATTTGACTTTATCACCAAGACCCCTCCGGCTGCAGTACTCATCAAAGAAGCTCTTGGAATCAACTCCGGGTCAGGCGAGCCCCACACTTCAAAAGTGGGAATGCTGACAAAAGATCAACTGCGTGCAATAGCCGAGAGAAAAATGCCAGACCTTAATGCTAATGATGTTGAGGCTGCCATGAAGGTTATTAAAGGCACCGCACGTTCTATGGGCATCACTGTTGAGGGTATCCCGGAGACCGGTGTTTATGGTCGCGGCAAGAAGAAGGGCAAGGCTGCTGCAGCTGTAGTAGAAGAGACTGCCGCAGAGGAAGTTGCTGATGAAGCTCCGGCCGAAGAGGCTGCTGAGTAAATAAGTAGTCAGAAAGGCTATTTGCCTGGGCGAACTTCAGATATAAGTCGTTCAAACGGACGATATGGAAGGGTCGGCATGACCCGCTAACAACCAAGAAGGAGAGATCATGCCAAAGTTATCAAAGAACCGTAAAAGTGCGATCGAGAAGGTCGACAAAACTCAGCTTTACGCACCACTTTCTGCTGTGCGTTTAGCAAAAGAAGTAAGCACCGCAAAATTTGATGAGACTTTTGAAGTGCATATCCGTTTGGGTATCGATACTCGTCAAGCCGACCAGCAAGTCAGAGGCTCAATCAGCCTTCCGCACGGCACCGGTAAAACCGTGCGAGTTGCCGTATTTGCCGAGGGCGAAAAAGCTCGTGAGGCCGAAGAAGCCGGAGCCGATGTTGTTGGTTCCGACGACCTGGTAGCACAAATCCAAGGTGGATTCCTCGATTTTGATGCCACAGTGGCAACCCCGGATCAGATGGCAAAAGTTGGGCGCTTGGGTAAGATCCTCGGTACGCGTGGACTCATGCCTAATCCAAAACTTGGAACCGTGACCAACGATGTAGCCAGAATTGTTGGCGAGTTAAAGGCCGGTCGTGTAGAGTACCGCGCTGACAGGTTTGGTATCTGCCATGTGCCAATCGGCAAAGCATCGTTTGGCGAGGCTCAGCTAATTGAGAACTACTCGACATTGTTGGACGAGATTCTTCGCGTTAAACCTGCTGCTTCAAAGGGACGCTACGTCAAATCTGTCACCTTTGCAACAACGATGGGTCCGGGAATCCCGGTCGATTCCACAAAGACCCGTCACCTGCTAGATGAGGAAACTGTTGAAGCCTAATCCAAGCAAATTGCGAGGAAATCTGCACAAAATAATAGCAATACTAAACTGGTGCTCTTATAATAAAAGGGCATCAGTTTTTTATGTAGAGAGTTGCCTGATTAGTAAAATCTTGTGTATTCACTGCTTTATATACATGATTGATGCATACTCAAGATACAATTATTGGGAGCCCTGAGGGATAAACACAACCGGAGGAGAAGATTATGGGTGGAAATCGTGACTTGCGAAATAACAGTAGTGAGTTTTCCAGAAGACCATCAGGCAAACGAGGAACAATAGTCAGTAGAAAAGCCGGATTGGATCGAGAGCATATAAAGCGCATTGCGATCCTTATTGGTCTGGTTTTGCTGATTGTCTTTATATCTGCAAGCTTATGGCTGTGTACTCGAGGTAACCCGGAGGAGACAACGCAAAGTGATGATCAGCAAATCACTCAGACACAAGGCGATTCCAATACTGCCGGTGACACAACAACTGACGGAGCGGATGCAACTACATCTCCACAAGAAAATACCAGTCAACCTTCTCCATTTGATGGTTTTGCAAACCAGCGCTATCTGATAAGGGCAGTGGATGGGGCAAATCCTGCAATAAAGTTTGTTATGTATGACGCTGATGGGAAGCTTCGTGCGCANNCATATAACCGTTGCATTAACACTGCCGGAAACCGGCACCAGAGAGCCGGTCTCAGCTGATTCTAGGACAGATGATTTTGAGATGGCTGAGATCAATCCACAGGCAAGTTACTATTTACTTGCCAAAGAGTATCGAGACGATCTGATCAGCGACTTTAATGCAGGGTTTAGTGCAGAATCAACCAGCACTTTACAAAAACTTGTTGATGCGGATAGCTACAAGATATTTCTTGAAGCGCTAAAAGCTGCTAACTTTCCGGTGGATAAGATCGAGGGTCTGATAGTTGACTCCAAGTATCTAAGCGCAGTTGGTTCAAGTGCAAGCACAAGTAGTGGTGCAACATCTTAGTGTCAGTGTGTCTCAGGAGCACCACCAAAGGTAGCCTATTGCGGTAAAGCTCTTGACCTCAGCAGCGTAAACTGCGAGAATGTTTAAGCCTAATTTTGGGCATTTGAAAAATTATAAGATCGCTACCTAAGACAGCCGGTGTCGCAAGACGTAATTGGGATTAATCCCAGCCCGCCGAGGTGGTCGTTTAAATGAGAACACTTAGTTCAATCAATCGACCCTCACTGTCTGTAGCGAGGGTCGTTTTGTTTGTTCGGTCAAAAACTGAGAGCACCAACAGTCTCTCTTGGTTGCAGCAAACAGGCGACAAAGAGAGATTATCGAAAGGAGGTGCTATATGGCCAACAAAGCTAAGGTAGAAATGGTCGAGAAGATCAAGGGTGAGATCGCTGATTCAGACGCTATTTGGGTTGTCGATTATCGCGGACTTACCGTAAAGCAAGCTGAGGCTCTGCGCGTAAAAGTGCGTGAGCAAGGCGCGTCGCTTAAAGTTTACAAGAACTCTTTTACCGAGCGTGCCCTTGCTGATCTTGACATGCCAAATCTGGGCGAAGTTCTTGAAGGACCATCGGCGTTCGTATTCGTAAGCGGAGACCCTGTTGCTTCTGCAAAAGCAATTAAGTCTTTTGCAAAGGAAAACAATAAGCTGGAGATCAAGGGCGGTCTGCTCAACAAACAGGCTGTTACAGCAGATCAGATCAAAGCGATTGCCGATCTTCCATCGCGCGAAGAACTCATCGCCAAGCTACTTGGTACTATCCAAAATCCACTTACAGGTATTGTACGGACTCTCAACGAAGTTCCGGCAACTCTTGTGCGTACCATCGGCGCAATTGCCGAGAAAGCTGCTTGATAACTTGGCGGCTTAGTGGCAAGGCAGCGTAACACTTATTAGCTGCCGGTCACGAACCACAAAACCGGCTTTGGCTTAAAGAAAGACCAAAGCGCAAACTTTATGAAAGGAGCCTTACAATGGCTGTCACAAAAGAAGAGATTATTGAAGCGTTAAAGGAAATGCCCGCACTGGAACTGTCCGAACTAGTTAAAGAGCTTGAAGAAGTATTTGGCGTATCTGCCGCCGCTCCTGTAGCTTTTGCTGCTGCTCCCGCAGCCGGTGGCGACGCTGGTGAAGCTGCTGAGGAGAAGACCAACTTTGATGTATTCCTCGAGGGCTTTGGTGACAACAAGATCGCTGTAATCAAAGTAGTACGTGAGCTCACCGGTCTGGGTCTTAAAGAGGCCAAGGATCTGGTCGAGGCTGCTCCTAAAGCAGTTATCGAAGGTGCTGACAAGGCTAAAGCTGAGGAAGCTGCCGGGAAACTCAAGGATGCCGGCGCTGCTGTCACCCTTAAATAGTTCCAACCAACATACATGTTAAGCCAAAAGAGCTGTCGATATTCGGCGGCTCTTTTGCTATATAACCTGTCAAGTTGAATAACTCTGCCTAATGCACGCCTTAATCAAGNNCTTGATTAAGGCGTGCATTAGGCTATCTTATGCCCTTTGCCAGCGACAAAAGCTTTCTTTGCGCCAATAGCAATACAACGCCGATCACCAACGCCACCATAGCGAAAGCAAAGAAGAATCCTGTAGGCGCCGCTTCGTTAAAGAAGTCCGCAGTAAGGGCAACTATGCCTTGCCCTAAAGCGTTCGAAATCATCCACAAACTCATCATTTTTGACATGTGACGTCGTGGTGCCAGTAGAGTAGTTACAGATAAGCCGGTAGGTGAGAGGAAGATTTCACCTACAGTCATTATTGTTAGTCCGGCGATAATCCAAAGTGGGTTTACCAGTGTGGTCGCACCGGCGTGCCAAAAACCTAGGGCGAATACGGCAAATCCTGCAAAGGCTAATAGTAATCCGACGGCCATTTTGGTGACCATCGACATCTGTTTATTTCCGAGGCGAGTCCAGATGAGAGCCAAGATGGGGCTACCGATAATAATAATCAGGGGGTTTACTGAGGCATACCACGACGGTGGAATGTGAAATCCTGCTACGTTGTTATCGACGTGGGTGTCGGCGATAAGTGCGATGGTGGTGGATTGTTGTTCGGAGATCGCCCAAAACATGGCTCCGGCTAAGAAGAGTGGGATAAACGCAAATACACGTGAGCGTTCGGTGCTATCTACATTTTTATCGCGGATGAGGAAAATGAATATGATGGCGGCTACGACTGTGCAGATGACCGGCATCAGATCGCCGAGCAATGCCAGGTTTAGTAGGTTGCTTAATGTGAGCACTGTGGAAAGCAGTACAAGTATCAACAGCGAGACGACAATAATGACACTCCAGCGTTTTTTCTCAGCAACCGTAAGTGGTTGTAAGGGCGTGCGACCAATGCCGATTAGTGTGGTCTTACCCATTCCCACATAGATAACCAGGGCGACGACCATCATTATTGCCGGTATCATGAACGCAATGTGATATTCGAGGAGCTCAGAGACTAGACCAACTATCAATGGTGCGATAAACCCACCGATATTGATGGCCATATAGAAGATTGAAAAACCGCTCTGTCTGCGCGGATCATCGGCGCCGTATAATTCGCCAACCATGACTGAGACATTGGGTTTAAGTAGACCGGTACCAATCATAATCAATACTAGTGACACCAAAAGACCAAGGCGCTGCAATGGCAGGCCTAAAATAATGTGTCCGGCAGTGATTAGTACACCGCCATAAAGCACACCTTTGTAGGGACCAAATACGCGGTCAGCCAGCCAGCCACCAACTATGCTTGTGAGGTAAACAAGCGAGCCAAAAAGACTCATAATCACCAAGCCGTCAGTCTCACTGATGCCCAGTCCGCCGGAAGCAACACTGTCAATTATGTAATAAAGGAGGATGGCGCGCATGCCGTAGTAGCTAAAGCGTTCGCACAGCTCTGTACCAAAGATGTTAAATAGCCCCATTGGGTGCCCAAAAAAGCGGCGCGGTGGTTTTTGTGCAGTATTTGTACTAGTGTTCCACATTCCATTTTCTCCCTGTGGCGTAAAAGCTAGAAAAACGACACCCCACCGTATTTTGGCTAAATGTTTTTAAGCTCAAACATTTTACTCTATATTTATAAGCTGTGGTGAGTTAAGGAAGCAACTAATCGAAGCTTCCTTGAATACCATTATCCATAAAATAACAGTTCAGCAACACATTAGAAATTGCAGAAAAAACCTCAGCCTTGGCATTGACGCATATATACCTTAAAGATATTATTTAAGGTTGCGACTATTGACGGCTTTGCAACTTTCCTGAAGGAGGAATCCCTATTGTCACGAGGACAAACTGCCACTAAAGCTGGCCTTTATAGGGAGCGCAAGAGCTTCGCAAAAATCCCGGAAGTTATGGATGTACCAAACTTAATATCGATTCAGATCGACTCATTTAATTGGTTCAAAACCGAGGGACTTGCAGAAGCGTTTCGCGACATCTCACCCATAGAAAACTCATCAAAAAGCTTATTTGTAGAATTTGGTAGCCATGAATTTGGTGATCCAAAGTTTACGGTAGAAGAATGTAAAGCAAAAGACATCTCTTATCAAGCTGCTTTATTTGTAGAGGTCAGGTTTACAAATACCGAGACCGGCGAGATCAAGGAGCAAGAGGTGTTCATGGGCGACTTTCCGCTTATGACTCCAAGAGGAACTTTTGTCATCAACGGCACTGAGCGTGTTGTTGTATCCCAGTTGGTACGCTCACCCGGTGTATATTTTTCTACTGAACCGGACAAGACCTCCGACAAGATGCTCTTTAACGCAAAGGTCATCCCGTCTCGTGGTGCTTGGCTGGAGTTTGAGACCGACAGACGCGACATCTTATCGGTGCGCGTAGACCGCAAACGTAAACAGCCGGCTACTCTGCTGCTCAAAGCATTGGATATCGCCAGCAACCGCGAAGAGATCATGGAGCTTTTAGGCGACACCGAGCTGGTTTTGCGCACGCTGGACAGAGACGGTGCAACTTCACGTGAAGATGCACTTATCGAGCTTTATAAGCGTCTGCGCCCGGGCGAGCCGCCAACAGTGGACTCCGCCCGCACTCTCCTCGAAGGTCTGTTCTTTAATCCGCAGCGCTATGACCTGGCAAAGGTTGGTCGCTATAAGATCAACAAGAAGCTGGGTACCGAGTCGCCGGACGATCAGTCCACATTAACCAAAGAAGACATCGCTAAAACGATGCGCTATATAGTTGACCTGCATGCAGAAGACGATACTAAACAGATCGATGACATCGATCACTTTGGCAATCGTCGCATCCGTACCGTTGGCGAGCTGATCCAAAACCAGTTCCGTATTGGTCTTTCCCGTATGGAGCGTGTGGTTCGCGAGCGTATGTCTACCCAAGAGATCGAAGACATCACTCCGCAATCTCTCATTAACATTCGTCCTATCGTTGCTGCGATCAAAGAGTTCTTTGGATCCTCGCAGCTTTCGCAGTTTATGGATCAGACTAACCCGGCCACCGGCACTACGCACAAGCGGCGCCTTTCGGCACTAGGTCCCGGCGGTCTGTCGCGTGAGCGCGCCGGTATGGAGGTTCGTGACGTTCACACCTCTCACTACGGTCGTATGTGCCCCATTGAGACCCCTGAAGGTCCAAACATTGGTCTTATCGGATCGTTGGCTACTTATGCTCGCGTAAATCCTTACGGGTTCATCGAGGCTCCGTATCGCCGTGTTGTAGACGGTAAGGTCACAGATGATATTGACTATCTGACTGCTGACGAAGAAGAGAACTACATCATCGCTCAGGCTAACGAGTTGTTTGATCAGGAATCACGCATTTTTGGTCGCGCAGACGAGAGCGGTAAGTTTGTTGCCGCCAAGAAGGTGCTTTGTCGTGTCAAAGATGCGCATGGTGTATTTGGCGAGCCGGACGAGGTCGATCCCAAGCTCGTGCAATACATGGACGTATCTCCACGTCAGATGGTGTCTGTAGCTACAGCGTTGATACCGTTTCTTGAGCATGACGACGCTAACCGCGCTCTCATGGGCTCCAACATGCAACGCCAAGCCGTGCCGCTGCTCAAGCCAACTGCCCCGCTGGTCGGAACCGGCATGGAGTATCGTTGCGCTGTTGACTCCGGCGAGATCGTGCTGGCGAAAAAAGATGGTGTTGTGGAGCACGTACAAACCAATAGAGTAAAAATCAAAAATGAAGACGGCGTGATTGACGAGTATTCGCTGCCTAAGTTTCAGCGTTCTAACCAGAGTGGTTGCTTGAACCACAAGCCGTTGGTTCGTGTTGGTCAAAAAGTTAAGGCCGGAGACATCCTGGCAGATGGTCCTGCTACCGAGAAAGGTGAGCTGTCGCTTGGTCAAAATCTGCTCGTGGCTTACATGCCTTGGGAAGGCTTTAACTACGAGGACGCGATCATCTTGTCCGAGCGCGTTGTCTCTGATGACCTGCTCACCTCAATACATATCTCGCAATACGAGGTTGACGCTCGTGACACCAAGTTAGGCCCTGAGGAGATCACTCGCGAGATCCCAAATATCTCTGACGACATGGTGGCAAACCTGGATGCCGATGGTATTGTTCGCATCGGTGCCGAGGTATTTCCGGGCGACGTTTTGGTGGGTAAGGTCACGCCAAAAGGCGAGACTGAGCTTACCGCAGAAGAACGCTTGTTGCGCGCTATCTTTGGTGAGAAAGCTCGCGAAGTGCGCGATACCTCACTTAGAGTTCCGCATGGTAGCGGTGGACGCATCATCGGTATCTCGCAATTCTCGCGCGACAACGGCGACGAGTTATCTCCCGGTGTTAACGAGCTGGTACGCGTTTACGTTGCTCAAAAACGTAAGATCCAAGAGGGCGATAAGTTAGCCGGTCGTCACGGTAACAAGGGTGTTATCTCCACCATCTTACCGGTTGAGGATATGCCTTACCTGGCAGACGGACGCCCGGTAGACATCATCTTAAATCCGCTGGGTGTACCTTCTCGTATGAATGTCGGGCAACTACTTGAGACACATCTCGGCTGGGCGGCACACTTTGGCTGGTCAGACGATGACTCGACCGATTGGGTGCAAGGGCCTATCCACATCGCTTCGCCGGTATTTGACGGTGCAAGCGAGGAGGAGATCTCTAACGCAATTGATAAGGCCAACAAGAACCTCATCAACAGAACAACCGCTCAGCTGGGCGAGTTAACTCGCGAAGAGTTTATCCCGCAGCTGTCGCTTCAAGGTAAGACTTGGCTCTACGATGGGCGTACCGGCGAGAAGTTCCGTGAGCCGGTAACGGTTGGTTGGAACTATATCCTTAAACTATCGCACTTGGTAGACGACAAGATTCACGCACGCTCTACCGGTCCATACAGTCTTATTACTCAGCAACCTCTTGGTGGTAAGGCACAATTTGGTGGTCAGCGTTTTGGAGAAATGGAAGTTTGGGCTCTGTACGCTTACGGTGCCAGTTCTGTTCTCGAAGAGATCATGACCGTAAAGTCCGACGATACTGCCGGACGCGTTAAGGCTTACGAACACATCATCAAGGGCGAAAACATTCCGGCTCCCGAGGTTCCGGAGTCCTTTAAGGTTCTTGTAAAAGAGATGAAGTCGCTTTGCTTAGACGTGGAGCTGATCGGCGAGGCTCGTGAAGAGAATCTCGAGGATATGGAAGTCGAAGAGACCAGCTCACTTAGTTCTGCGATGATGATGGAGGACTTTGACTCAGACGAAGATGCTTTGGACTTTATCGCCAGTGGTCTTGATGATCTGGGTCTCGAGCCTGAGGGCGACAGCCTTGCCAGCGACGTGGATGGTCTGATCGGCGCAGGCAATTTAGCAAACGATACTACCGATGGAGATACAACAATTGACACAGATATCGATCTGCTCATCGGCGACACTGAGACACCAACTGATGACAAGGGAGGGGAGTAAACATGACTGCAGAATTTGACGTAGCTAGCTTTGATCAACTGCGCATTGGACTTGCCTCCGCTGAGCGAATTCGCTCATGGTCGCGCGGTGAGGTCAAAAAACCGGAGACCATTAACTACCGTACACTTAAACCGGAAAAAGACGGCTTGTTCTGCGAAAAGATCTTTGGTCCTACCAAAGACTGGGAGTGTAACTGCGGTAAGTACAAGCGCATACGCTTTAAGGGCATCGTTTGCGAACGCTGCGGTGTTGAGGTAACTCGCTCCAAAGTACGCCGTGAGCGCATGGGTCACATCGAGCTGGCCGCTCCCGTCAGCCATATTTGGTATTTTAAAGGCTCGCCATCACGCCTTGGCTATCTTTTAGATATTCCGCCAAAGGAGTTGGAGAAGGTGCTGTACTTTGCCTCCTCCATCATCACATGGGTGGACGAGGACGCGCGCCAAGATGACGCTGCCGAGTTAAAAGACGAGCTGACAGCCGATCTCGAAGAGATCGATGCCGAGTTAGATCGCGCCATTGAGTCTACCCGTCGTCTTTCAACCGAGTTTGCTGCAGACGATGAGTTTGCCGGCGACGTTGAAGACGAAGAGCGCCTTACTCCCGAAGAGGTAGAGCAAGAGATACTTGATCTGCGCGAAGAGTTTGCCGAGCGCAAAGAGCTTCGTGTTGAGGCATTTGATGCGTTCATGAAGCTCAATATCAAGCAACTTGTAAGCGATGAGGCGCTGTATCGCGAAATGCGCCTTAACTACAGCGAGTACTTCCGTGGTGGAGTAGGTGCTGAGGCTGTTCGCGATCTTTTGGCTGCTATCAAGCTTAAGGAGACTGCCGAGGAATTACGTGTTGTCATTGCTGAGGGCAAAGGCCAGAAGCGTGCCAAGGCTATCAAGCGCCTTAAAGTCGTTGACGCGTTTATTAAAAGTGAGAACAAACCTGAGGACATGATCCTTGATGTTATACCGGTCATTCCGCCCGATCTGCGCCCGATGGTGCAGCTGGATGGTGGTCGTTTTGCGACTTCTGACCTTAACGACTTGTATCGTCGTGTTATTAACCGCAATAACCGTCTGAAAAGACTGCTCGATCTGGGTGCACCTGAGATCATCGTTAACAATGAGAAACGTATGCTGCAAGAGGCTGTAGACTCATTGTTTGATAATGGTCGTCGTGGTAGACCGATCACCGGTTCGGGTAACCGTCCTTTGAAGTCGATCTCCGACATGCTCAAAGGCAAGCAAGGACGCTTCCGTCAAAACTTGCTTGGCAAGCGTGTTGACTACTCCGGTCGTAGTGTAATCGTTGTAGGTCCGCAGCTGAAGATATATCAGTGTGGTCTGCCAAAGATCATGGTGCTGGAGCTGTTTAAGCCATTTGTTGTAAAACGTTTGGTAGAGTTGGAGCATTCGCCCAACGTCAAAGCCGCTAAGAAGGCGGTTGATCGCGCTGTTTCCACAACGGTTTGGGACGTGCTCGAAGAGGTCATCGCCGAGCATCCGGTATTGCTTAACCGCGCACCTACGCTTCACCGCTTAGGTATCCAGGCCTTTGAGCCGGTACTTGTTGAGGGTAAAGCTATCCGCCTGCACCCGCTGGTGTGTACGGCGTTTAACGCCGACTTTGACGGTGACCAGATGGCTGTTCACGTGCCGCTTTCCAGCGAAGCTCAAGCTGAGGCTCGCGTTTTGATGCTCAGTGCAAACAACATCAAGTCTCCGGCGCATGGTAGACCACTGGCCGTACCAACGCAGGACATGATCATCGGTCTTTACTACCTTACTGCAGCCCGCGATGGATTTCCGGGTGAGGGCAGAGCATTCATCAACTTTGAAGATGCCATGAACGCTTATGACTCACGCGCTGACGTAGACTTGCAGGCCAAAATCATGGTGCGCCTTGAAGAAGACACCACGATCGAGACCGCTTATGGCGTTTTCGAAGAAGCCAAGGCCGGTACTCGTATCGAGACCACCATCGGACGCATCACCTTTAATAACGTGCTTCCCGCAGATCATCCATTTGTTAACTATGAGATGAACAAAAAAGAGATCGTGCGTTTGGTTGAAGACTGCTCTAATCGCTACACCATTGCGCAGATGCCGGATATTCTTGACGGTCTTAAGGCTATCGGATTCCATTATGCAACTCGCGCCGGTGTAACCGTTAGTATTTATGATGCCACCGTGCCGCCGGAGAAAGTAGAAATCATTGCTCGCGCCGATAAAAAGGTTGCTGACATTGATGCTGACTACGAGCTGGGTCTGATGAGCTCCGACGAGCGCCATCGCCAGGTAGTAGACATTTGGAACGCCACCAATGAAGAGGTGGGCGAGGCGATGGCGGCAAACTTTGACAAGTTTAACCCCATCTACATGATGGCCTTGTCCGGTGCTCGTGGTGATATCAAGCAGATCCGTCAGTTGGCCGGTATGCGTGGTCTTATGTCTGACCCGAAAGGTGAGATCATCGACCGCCCGATTAAGGCAAACTTCCGCGAAGGACTTTCGGTTCTTGAATACTTTATCTCTACTCACGGTGCTCGTAAGGGTCTGGCCGATACCGCGCTTAGAACCGCTGACTCCGGGTATCTTACTCGTCGTCTGGTGGACGTTGCTCAAGACGTTATCGTTCGCGAAGTTGACTGCGGCACCGATGACGGTATCTTGTATGACCTGATGAACGACAAAGGTGATGCCGATCGTAACCTTATCGGTCGTTGCTTGCTTGAGCCAAGTGTAGATTCCAAGACCGGTGAGATCATCATCGATAAGGGCGAGTACATCAAGACCATGGCAGATATTCAGCGTCTCATCGATGCCGGTCTAACCCAAGTTCTTGTACGCACCATCATGACCTGCCATGCACATCGCGGCGTTTGCCAGAAGTGCTACGGTTGGGATTTGGCGGCATCGCGTCCGGTAAACATCGGTACTGCTGTAGGAATCATCGCAGCGCAATCCATTGGTGAGCCCGGTACTCAGCTGACAATGCGTACCTTCCACACCGGTGG
This sequence comes from Eggerthellales bacterium UBA948, assembly GCA_002293265.1. GTDB lineage: Bacteria > Actinomycetota > Coriobacteriia > Coriobacteriales > UBA8131 > UBA8131. The sequence goes on along the minus strand of DBCW01000169.1, from coordinate 5,341 downwards.
TGTAGCCGGTGAGGACATCACTCACGGTCTGCCTCGTGTAACCGAGCTGTTTGAGGCACGTCGTCCTAAAGGTCAGGCGATTCTGGCCGAGATGTCCGGTAACTTGCAGATAAGTGGCGACCGCAACCAGCGTGTGCTTACTATCAGCGATAACAAGGGCAACTTCAAGGAGTATCAGATCTCAGCTCGCGCTACGATGATGCCCGATATCGTCGATGGTGTTAAAGTTGAGGTTGGTCAGCAGCTCACAAAAGGTTCGATTAACCCGCATGACCTGCTGCGCTTAACAGATTCAAACACCACACTGCGCTACATCGTAGCCCAGGTGCAAGACGTATATATCAGTCAGGGTGTAGACATCAACGATAAGCACATCGAAGTAATTGCTCGTCAGATGCTGCGCAAGATCGCCGTTGTTGATGCCGGCGACAGTGATTACCTACCAGGCAAGCAAGTTGATGCCTTTGAGTTCTCTCGCGAGGCAGAGCGCATCGCTTTGGAAGGCGGAGAAGTGCCGGTTGGCTCGCCACTATTACTTGGTATCACCAAGGCATCGCTGGCAACTGACTCGTTCCTCTCGGCAGCTTCGTTCCAAGAAACCACGAAGGTGCTCACGGACGCAGCTATCGAGGGCAAGTCTGACGATCTGCTTGGACTTAAAGAAAATGTTATTATCGGTAAACCTATCCCTGCAGGTACGGGTCTTAAGCGCTATCGCAACGTTAACCTCACCTACAAGGGTGAGCCGCTGGAGTCGCGTAAGACCAAAGGCGAGAACTTGCCGGACTGGGCACCGATCGAGTTACAAGAGCTTGAGAGCTTGCTGCCAAAACCGGCAGAGTGGGCAATTGATGGTGAGGACTATCTCAACGTACCTAACGGATACGCAAGCTATCTTGGTTCTCTGAGCTCCGACAAACGTTCGTCGGCAATTCCTTTAGAAGTTGCCAGGCTCTACATCTTTGACGATCTGGGAGTATCCCAGCGTTGGGCCAACAAGTTCTCTGAAGTTGGTATCGAGATGGTAGGCGACCTTATCGGCAAGACCGAAGAAGAGTTGCTGCATATTGAAGGTATCGGTGGCAAAGCTATCGAAGAGCTAAAAGCCGGTCTGGAAGAGCGCGACTTGCTCTACATTTTGGATATGCCAAAAGACGATGATGAAAACGATGTCTCCAAGATGTTTGACATGGTATTTTCGCCGGACGATCAAGACCTGTTCATGGAAGGCGATGTGCCGCTAACATATAGCGCCGCTCCGGATGACGACGGCAGCATGGGAATAATGGGTGGAAGCCCGGCAATGCGCCTAAATCAAGACGATGCCGATGAACTGGATGTTATGCTTGGTCAGATAGGCTGGAGCCTAGATGATGAGGGGCAGCAGGATAAAGACGAAGAGTAGTACTTGCTCTCGATACAAATTAAAAGGCGCGGCTAAGGTCGCGCCTTTTAATTCATTCCCACAACCCTCGTCATCCCTACAAACCCCCTGTCATTCCGCGAAGGCGGGAATCCATTACTTCGAATACCATTGTATTTCGACAACTAATCACGCCAATCCTCCACTCTACAATTAACGCGTTTTTGTGTTGGCTCATGAAGGGTAATGTCATCGTCATTGCTAATCGAAAAAAACAATTCTTTATAAGTAAGCTCATGCTCGTTTACTAAGTACGTAAAATAGTCAGAGGCACTCAGTGCTTGTATTCTTGATGATTTGAAGCCGTCGGCATCTCTCGTAATTATAAAATCGGCGTTAATCTTTTCAGCACATATTACTGCACATGCATCTTCCAAGTCATCAAAACCAAGCTCAATTGCACTATAGATATCTTCTTCTTGAATCGCACAAATGTAGTAGAAAGGATTTGCAGGTATGAAAAAATCAAAAAGAGTCTTAGTGTTGTTAGTAGTTCTGGTGATGATGACGTTTGCGCTAGCGCCTACGGTAGCGTTTGCGGCTCCGGCACCCTTGACGGTAGAGTTGTCGGAGGGGATTATACTAAAGGCTCAAACGCCGGATGAGGACAGCAGGTTCTACTACACCACCAGTGTATACAACCAAGCCGCGCCGGGTGATGACGTGAATATCAACACCATTGCAGGGGCGACCGCATACAGCGCCGATACAATCGTTGGCACACCCAATTATGTGCAGGTGTACAGGGTGAACACCAGCGGTATCATCACAGGCTTCGGAGAAGAAATAAGACATACTCTATCAACAGGGAATATATATACCGGCACCATCGACGTGAGAGACAATGGCGTTTCTGTCGGCACATTCAGTTATGTGTACACCCTCGGTTTGTATGCTAACGACTATATATTGGCGGATCTTCAAGATGCCCTTTCCAACCAATACGCTACCCTGCTGAACCCGTCTGTTGATGCGACATTATCTTTTACTGGCTGGTATGCCAATTACAGCACCACCGGCATCGTGGCGGTGAATGAAGCCGCCGCAGCAGAAATGGACAATTGGAGCAGTATATGGGCTATCACCTACTACATCTTGGACGCGGATTCCCAAAATGAGAGCACAGACAGTGGTCGCATACAATCGGTTCCATACAATATCTCGGCGAGAGATTCTTATGACGTAGTTGATGGTCAACCTGTAAAAGGCGTTGCAACCGGCGTAACCCACGTTGCCTACACAATCTACGAAAGCACCGCCGCAACCGTTGGTCTGGACAGCGATGCCAGGCTGATAGTAGACGGCGAGGATTACGTGCGTTATGGCAATATAGGCGAGCATGCACCGGTAGATGGCGCAAGCTATGATATGCTCACCAACACGCTGACGCTGAACGATTATACCGGCGGACAGATTAAAACCGAGAAAATGGACTTAAACATCGTACTTGCCGGCACAAGCAGCATTTCGCTTGAGAATGACCACTGCATTTTTATTGACGGCAAACTGACAATAAACGGCAGCGGGTTGCTGACTGCTGCTCAAACAGATTGGCGCAAGGATTGGGCCAGTGCAATTTTTGTCAACAGCGACATAAACATACAGAGCGGTACGCTGATTTTGTCAACAGAAGAAACCGGAGAAGGACGTGGAATATTCAGCGACAATGGTACAGTCACCATCAATGCGAGTGCGGCGAACGTAACTGCAAGCGGCGCATACGCAATAGGCGGGAAGGCTATTACCATTACAGGCGACGCAACCTTAAAAGAAGGCGATGACGCAGCAAGCGCACAAACGGTAGAATCCCTTACAATCTCAGACCACTTCTATTACACTGATGACAAGGTCAGCAAACGGTATGTGTCCATAACGCCGATTATTATGCCACCGGCTCCTGCTACTTACACGATAACCTATGCAAGTGGCGGAGGCACAGGCACGATGGCAAAGGGTACAGCTACAGCAGGTAAAGCCTTTACTTTGCCAAAATGCACATTTACCGCGCCTACAGGCAAAGAGTTCAAAGCTTGGAAGATTGGCTCTAAAGAATATGCAGTAGGCGCGTCCTACACGTTCAGCGCTAACACAACTGTCTACGCAGTATGGAAAGAGGTAGTTACACCAAACACCTTTGTGCCGATAAGCGACATTAATAGTGTGGATACTACACTTATTGCCGGAGCCCGGCTAAACCTTACAGGTGCAGTAGTGCCGTCAAATGCTACCAACAAACTAATCACTTGGAGCATCAAGCACGCAGGTAGTACTCAAGCAGAACTCAGTGCCAATACTCTTACAGCAAAAAAGGCCGGCACTGTTGTAGTGACCGCCACAGTTAAAAATGGAAAAACTGAAACTACAGACTTCACTAAAGACTTTAGCATTAAGGTCACTGTTAGCGTAAAAAGTGTCAAAGCGCAGACCAATTTATATATTGTTAAAGGCAGAAGTGCAACTGTTGCAGCTGCGGTGCAGCCCTATAACGCCACAAACAAAAAACTTACCTACAAAAGCTCTGATACCAAGGTTGTCTCGGTAAATAAAACAACCGGAAAGATTAAAGCCAAAAAGGTTGGTAAGGCTACCATAACTGTTACGTCTACAGATGGTAAAAAGACAGCTAGGTGTAAGGTTGTAGTTGCGGCTAAAGCAACCAAGATAAAGTCTTTAGCAGCCTTTAAGACTGTTGGTTTGTTGGTGGGTAAAACCATGCAGATAAAGCCAAAGGTTACGCCAGCTAAAGCTACAGGAATTGTATATATCTATAAGTCAAGTAAAAAGACGGTAGCCTCTATAGATAAAGCCGGTGTTATCACAGCACATAAAAAGGGAACAACCACAATCACAGTTAAGGCAGGATCTAAGACTCAAAAGTTTACGGTAACAGTAGGTACAATACTGCCTAAAAAAATCACACTTAACAAGCATTCTGTATCCATAAAAGCCAAAGCTACGACAAAACTTACAGTTAAGTGGAACCCAACTAACGTAAACCCTAAGACTGTTAAGTGGACAACAAGCAACAAGCGTGTAGCTACAGTTTCATCTAAAGGTGTTGTAAAAGGCATAAAGAAAGGCAAAGTAACCATTACTGCAACTACCTGGAATGGTAAGACAGTTAAATGCACGGTGACAGTTAGATAATGCACAAATAGTTGGTATAGACGACAATACCAACCTGCAATTTAGAAAGATGTAAACCAAGCAGCCAAAGAGTTGTGCCAAAGGGTGCAAATGCACGCTTTAATCAAGTAAATAGGCTCCCGAGAACTGATTTGATTGATTAAATCGGCACTTCCTTAGGCAAAGTTAAGCTTTAGCGTTTGTTTTCTGGCTGAACGCAAGTGAAACATTGTTAATGTGTCATGCGCTATAATTTTGTACATAATGTAGGAATTAGAGAATGAGGATTAGTGAGCAAGCGCGACGATATCATTAATGCAACAATAACAATTGCTTATGAAAGCGGTCTTGATGCATTAACGTTTTCTAAGCTTTTTAAAATGGCAAATGTTGGCTCGGGTACTGTATATAATTATTTTGCCAATAAAGCTGAACTAGTGGGTGCTGCTTATGAACATTGCGCCGCTCTTTGTCTTGATGCCGTAAGCAAAAACCACGATGTCAGCTTGCCGTTTTTTCAGCAGTTTAAAAATATCATCATTAACCTTTTAACCTTTGGGCTCGAGCACCATAAGGAAATGGACTTCCTTGACCGACAGGCTCACAACCCTTCAGTTCCTAAAAACCTAAGAGAATACAGTTATCAAGCAGCAATTATTGTTCAAGATATCGTCAAGAGAGGCCAAAAAGAAGGCTTGATACAAAATGCCTTGCATCCCCGGGAAATTGAACAGATGATTGCCGGTACTGCCATTTCTGTAACAAGAGCTAACATTCGTGGTGAATACCAGA
>DBCW01000045.1:23237-23863 GCA_002293265.1 Eggerthellales bacterium UBA948 | reverse complement strand
TGCTCCGCAGATTCTCGATGCGATTGCGATTGCTAAAAACGCAAAGTTGCCGCTCCTCATCCCCATTGTTTACAACACCAGTGGTTACGAGCTGTCGGAGACGTTAGGAGTACTGGGCGACTGCATAGACATTTATCTCACGGACTTTAAATATGCTTCTGAAGAATTAGCTGCGCGATTTTCCGGCGCGCCGGATTACCCTGCGGTTGCTATTGCAGCTCTTGAGACTATGGTCAAGCAGCGTGGTGAATATCAACTTGGTAGCGACGGCATGTTGCAAAAAGGTGTGATAATGCGCCACCTTATGCTTCCGGGGCAGCTTGAGGATTCCAAACAGGTTTTGCGACGTGTGTTTGCGCTTGCAGGTAATCAAATATGCTACTCATTGATGAGCCAGTATACGCCTCTGGATGGTGCACCTAAATCGTTACGGTCACGAGTGAGCGAGGAAGAGTATGCAGAGCTAATCGACTTTGCGATAGACCTAGGTATCACCAACAGCTTCATGCAAGAGGGCGGAGCAGCGGAGGAAAGCTTCATTCCGGCGTTTGACCTAGAAGGCGTTTGATAGGAAAAGATGTGCTTATAGATTCTCAAGTTTGGTTGTAAGGTAAATTAGTGTTTAG
>DBCW01000045.1:9712-23230 GCA_002293265.1 Eggerthellales bacterium UBA948 | reverse complement strand
GTATCAATCTCGGGGCGATTCAAGTTCATGCGTTTATGGATTCCCGCCTTCGCGGGAATGACAGGGAGTTTTGAGCGAATATCGATGTGATGCGGAATGACATATCTCTGCACTAAACACTAATTTAACTATCGGGAGGGGATAGAATCGAACCATTCCTTTCACTCCGCATATCGTTTATTTTACCTAAATTACGTTTTATGAAGTATATTAGTGCGAAGAAGTTTTGCCGGAGCTTAGCTAGGAAGGCTTAAGGGGTAAAATGTGGTCTTGCACATTGGATGGAGGAGAACAATGAAAGCGGAACAATTATTAAGGGATCCTGACGCAGAGCCAAGTGACGAGGTTATTGCAGAAGGGCTTGGCGATGCATTTATCAGCTATAAAGAATTTATTGCAGGTTTGCCTGATCGCGATATTGAAGTAGACTGGCGCTATTATAACGACGGAAAAGCTTGGCTTGGAAAAGGTCTCTACAAGTGGACAACATCAAGAGGAACCGCCAAAGAGGCAACAGTATTTTGGCTTTCTATTTGGGATGGGTTTTTCAAGGTGACAATCTATGTGCCTGAAAAGGTTCGTGCAGAGGCACTGGCACTTTCTCTTGGCACAGAGGCGCATAGGATGGTTGAAGATGCCAAGCAAGTGGGTAAGCTCAAGTTTTTCCCGGTGATATTTGACTTGAAGTCCGGCGAGCTATTTGACGACGCATACAGACTCATCGACTTCAGAAAGCTTGTGAAGTGAGCTTGGCTTGGTGGTATTTTTATGAGTGAGATCAATGACTTGGTTGCCGGACTTACCAGCAAAGATAATTCGTTTGCATATCGCTGCCTGCAGCAACTTGAAATGCTGAGCAGAGACTCTAATGAGGTTTATCAGTTTTCTGACGAGTTTGCCACAATGCTTCAAGATAACAATTCGTACATTCGTGCGCGGGCAATCATTTTGATAGCTGCAAACGCTAAATGGGATACCGATGATAAGATCGATGAGATTATCGATGAATACCTAAGGCACATCAACGATGAGAAGCCGATAGTGTCGCGTCAATGCATTGAGGCACTTCCAATGATAGCAAAGCACAAGTCGGATCTGAGAGAGCCAATCTGTGCTGCTTTGCACAATGCAAAACCGTATAAGTATGCCGATAGCATGCAGCCCTTGGTCAGCAAAGATATCAAAGAAGCTTTGGCAGAGATCGCAACTCTCAAAGCAGAAGCTCCTCGTAGTCTTATGGACATGTCGCTGGAAGAATTGTGGCAGTTATTTCCTGTACAGCTTGAGGAATTTAATCCCAGCTGGACAATATGGTATGACGAAGAGACGGCTGCTTTGCAAGCAATTTTAGGAGACCAAGTGGCACGCATCGACCATATTGGCTCTACATCCGTTCCGCGACTTACGGCAAAACCAATCGTGGATATATTGCTGCAAGTAGCACCAATATGCAATATCGAAGCGATGCATGAAGCACTGACTGCTAATGGTTGGCTGTTAATGGCTGACCAGCGAACACCGGACTTTCGCTCAGACTGGAACAAGGGATACACAATTGATGGCTTTGCTGAAAAGGTGTATCACCTACACATTCGTGAAATGGGAGATTGGGACGAGCTTCATTTTCGTGATTATCTGCGCACACACCCATTGGCGGCTAGTGAATACACAGCACTTAAGCGTCAGCTGGCAATCAAGCACAAGCACAACCGCGATGCCTATACGGAGGCTAAAGGAGATTTTGTTCGGATCCATACCGCCAAGGCGCGAACTGTCATCCGTCTGGAGCAGCCGGATGACTACCGAGAAGTCGAAGAGCTTACACTTGCAGCTTTTAAAACGTTTGAAGCTGAAGGTGTGCCTAAGCGCGATATTCCAAACGAGCATTTTCTCGTCAGGTTACTGCGCACTGACCCGCAATTCGTATCCGAGTTGGATTTAGTCGCGAAGCGAGATGACAAGATCGTCGGCAACATCATGTACAGCGAATGTGATATAGAGCGCTCAGACGGCACCTTAGATAACGCGCTTACTTTTGGACCTGTAAGCGTGCAGCCTAAATACCAAGGTCAAGGTGTTGGGATACAGCTTGTACAGCATAGCCTTGAGTTGGCTAAATATTTGGGCTACAAAGCTGTGATAATTACCGGACACCCTACTTATTACCAGCGGTTTGGCTTTGTGCCCGCTAGCCAATATAATCTTAAGATGCCTGATGGTTCAACTTTTGATGCATTTATGGCGCTTGAACTTGAGCCGGGAGCTCTTGGAGTAAAAGGCGGCATCTGGAGGTGCTGCAGGGCTTTTGATCTGGTAGAGGATGAGTATGCCTTCATGGAGTTTCATCAAGAGTTCATCGAGGGGCAGCCCGAAAACTCTCAATCAGAATACTTTGCACGGGACGCATAGATCGAAGTCGAAGAGTCTAGCCACGCGCTTACAAAGCAATGCCAAATGTCGCCCAGAAAGCACGTGCATGAAATACTCCAAAAAAACATTTGACTCTCCTGTAGCAGGAGAATGTAGATTGGACTCACGAAAGAAAAGGAGGGTGGCAAGATGTATCGCATTGGCATGTTCTCAAAACTCGGCCGAGTGACCGTGAAGACGCTTCATCACTATGATGAGGTGGGCTTGCTGGTTCCTGCGCATGTCGATGAAGTGAATGGCTATCGCTACTATGCAACAAGCCAGTTGCACAGACTCAATCAGATAGTGGCTCTGCGCCAGATGGGCTTTTCGATTCCCGAGATCGTCGCGATTATTGATGAACAGGGTATCGAGGGAATCTTAAATCAGCGCAAAGCCGAGCTGACAACCGAGATGCAAAACGTCACCACCCAACTCTCTCGTCTGGAAAACTACATCAAAGAGCAGAAAGAGGGTCACAAAATGAATTACCAAGCAGTAATGAAAGAGATACCGGCATACACGGTGTTTGCAGCCAAGTACACCATCCCAAACTATGCAGCGCTGAATGAAATCATGCCCGCACTCGCTGAAAAAGTGGGCAAGGTAAACCCCGGTCTTAAGTGTGTGGAGCCAGATTACTGTTTTAATGTATATCTGGACGGCGAGTATCGCGAGACTGATATCAACGTTGAGATATGTCAAGCAGTAGTTAAGCGCGGAGTAGACGGCGAGGGTTTTGAGTTTAAGGATATCACAGCGGTTACAGTGGTGTCAGTTTTGCACCGAGGATCTTACGACAAACTGAGTGAGGCATACGCTTATGCGATCCAATGGGTAGAGCAAAACGGATATCAAATTGCCGACAATATACGCGAAAGCTACATAGACGGCATCTGGAACAAGGATAATGTGGCGGATTGGCTCACAGAGATCCAGGTTCCGATAGTACAAAAGTAGTTAACGGATAACCGCTAATACGGATAATGCTCTCGCAGAAAACCATCTGGCATATCTGCGAGGGCTTACATATTATTTTATTAATCGCTTCCAATAGGACTATATATGTCCGTTCTCCGAAGCCGTATCCAAGACGGGGAAGACCACCCTTTACCAAGATCTATTAGCTGTGGTAAAACAGTGGGAAACACGGTGCTGATTTAGTCAGTGCTGTGCCGGGTTAAGCATCTATAACAGAATAAAGGAGGCACAGTTGGCAAAGAAACGTGTGGGGTACGGAGCTTTCTACTGTTGGCATTGCGGCGATGCGGTGGAGAAGGGTCGGGAAACCTGCCCAGCCTGCGGGGCATCGTATGAGAGCGCGGGTCGATTTGGCTCCGGCACGGGTTTGGGCGCGGGTGGTGTTGGCTGGAGCGACAAGACTCGTCACCCGGCCTTCAAGCGCTTCACTAAGAATTACTGGTTGGCCGTGCTGGTTTGGGATGGCGCTCTAACGATCCTGATTCCCGGGCTGATGCTTGCAAGCGGTGACATTAAGGCGGATGCGGAGGGCTTGCGCATCCTCGCGATCATTGTCGGTATTATTTGGCTGTTTGGCATTGGTTTCGTGCTCCTCAAGCGAGGTCGAAACAAGCGAAACTGGGACGGCGTGGTCGAAAACAAACTGGTGGAGCACCACGAGAAGGTACGCAAAGACTCCAACGGAGTGCGCCAGACGAGGTATTATGACGTGTATGTCCTTGTGATTCGTCAACACAGCGGTAAGCTACGCCGCTTTGAGCAGATCGACCTACCGGGGGTCTACGACCAATTCCAGGTGGGTGACAATGTGCGTTTCCATGGCAACCGGCATCTGAACTGTCTGGAGAAGTACGACAAGCGGTTTGACTCCCAGCTGTTTTGCGTCTCTTGCGGTGCCGGGCACGATCCCCGAGCCGACTACTGCGATGCCTGTGGCTGTCCGCTGCTAAAAGGTCAGCCCGCCATGTGAGAGAGACCGGAAGAACCAGCAATATTGGCAGACTACGCTTTCTTTTTACTTACAATTTTATGGATGGGAATACCAAGAAGACTGCCAAATAGTGCGATTACTCCGTAAATAATCACAAACACCCATGCAGTGCTGTTAAGGTAAATGAATATAACGGGAACAAACAAGATCGCTACAAAAACTACAAACAAAATGTGAAATGAATGTATGGCACCATAAATAAATGAACAGATAAAACAAAGCATAGGTAGAAGTATCAGCAGGACGGTGAAGCCTGATCCGGTATCAACAATCATAAGCGGCAATAAGTAGAACCCTAATACAACAACCAATAAAAAGGGCAACATGCTTTTGATTGAGGTGATAATTTGTTTATTATCCATCGCCAACTCTTTCATCTGGGGAGACATCATTATCTAATATATCGACTGCGCAAGGAAGATGTGCATGTTGTTTTACCTAAAAGAATGGCGATTGCTTCGAGGATGAGTGAGCCAAAACATTATTTATTTAGTGGTCAGGCTGTCTGAAAACTATGTATCTAACTTAGGTTGTCATTCCCGCAAAAGCGGGAATCCATAACACGTTGATGCAGCATCAATCAATACTACCGCTACCTCTATTGCCACCAAACTCGCATCCGTGAATGTGATCGTGGCCGTAATACCAACGTCCATAGCGATAACCGTAGTGTGGCGGGCAGTTTGCGCAGTTTCCGTCACAGCGTCCATTGTGGGGTGTTTCTTTTCCTCTAACGAGTGATGAGATACCGAGTATTCCAAATAGGGTAGTGAAAAATCCCAAACCCTTTTTGCGTGGAGCAGTTTCTTGAGACTCTTCGCAAAGCCAGTAGTTTATGCCGTTATTTTGGGCTAGTGACACGATAAGGTCATCATCCACAAGACCGTAAAAATGATCTAAGTCTTCTTCAGTGTATGGGGTAGCGTTGGCTCTTATCAGGTCTGTGTACATTTCTTCCGAAACCAAGTCTAGAAGTTCCTTTATTTCGTCTGGAGAAAACAGCACTCCTGCATCCAGAGCCTTCCGAATAAGCCGAGAGGCAGCCTTATCGTCTATAAATGACTCAGCGATCTCGCATATTTCATTNNCAGAGGGGCCAAAGTCAGTAAGGCTGGAAATTCTGCTTTTTTGCGTGCTTTCGGCCCAGTTATAGAAGCGATCATAAAACTCTTCCCAAGTCATTGTTACCGCTCTCCTAGCTTAATACTAATACCGGCTGGCATCTTCATAGATTGTAATGCAATTGTGCTAATCCCATGCTTCTAGAGTGTACCAAATCTAATGTCCAACAAATTGGACAGCACAACTGGTTTCAAAAGATATACTTTCTTGATTCCCTGAATAGGTGCCTACAGGATTATCTGCTCGATAGCTCTTTAGGCACTTGCTTGCCTATTCACTTCAAGCCTTGACAGCGCTTCACATCAGGCGTAATCTAATCAAATGAGCCTAGAATTTGGATCAAAGGAGCCTGCAATGCCGAGCACTCTTGCAACTAAACCCCAGCGCGATTCTATGCGAAAGAAAGTTGATGCTCATGTTTCTAAAAGCATGAAATGTATAGATGTCAGCACAAAAGAGCCACTAAGTTCTGCTACCCAGATGTATCATGCTACTTCATTAGAGCGAATCACTATGATTCGAGAGGGTCTGCCTGGTGACACTTTGCTTATATTAAGCAAAAACATGGGGATCTCTAAAGAGGAGCTTATCTCGTTGCTTGATTTTAGTAGAGCAACTGTAAACCGACGAACCAAAGACAATAAGCCGCTTCCAAGCACATATTCAGAGCGGATCATCGGCTTGCAGAAGTTAATCGGGCAAGTTGAGATTATGGTCGTCGAATCTGGTGACTCTACTGACTTTAATGCTGCACGCTGGTTGGCTGATTGGTTGTATAGACCGACACCCGCACTTAATGGTTTACAGCCTTCATACTTTATGGACACGAACGAGGGCATTGGCATGCTGTCTTCGACATTAGCAAAAATGCAATCCGGAGCGTATGCATGATCTTAGTTTGGCGAATTGCAGTGGACGCACCTGACTATACTGCAGACGACCTCAAGGGGCTGGGAGCAAAGAAGACAGGTGGGAGATGGAATCGCGAGGGCACAGCGCTTATCTATGCTTCAACCACACGAGCGCTTGCTTGCTTAGAAACCTGTGTCCACTTGAAGTCAGATCTACCCCTAAATCGCTACTTGGTGCAGATCTCCATTCCTGATGAAATATGGGCTAAACGCGAAACACTTTCTGTTAAGAAACTTCCTATTGGTTGGGACGCATTGCCACCTGGTAAGGTAAGCTTGGACGCAGGCGACCAGTGGGTCAGCAAGTGTAGATCATGTGTTCTTGAGGTGCCCTCAGTTGTTGTTCCCGAGGAGACAAATGTACTTATCAACCCACTTCACCATGACATAACATTTCTGAAAGCAAAAAAGACAAGAAAATGGATTTACGACTCCAGGATAAACCAATAAAATAAATTGTGTACAATAAAAATTGAGGGCGATAGAATAATACACAATAGGGGAGTAACTATGGCTACCGAGCAACAAATGAAATCTCTACTTAAGTCGCAGCAGGCAGAATTGGATGGAGTTCTTCTCTATAAAAAGCTGGCGGAGATGATTTCGGACAAAAAGACAAAAGAGGTAATGCTGGAGATCGCTGCAGATGAAGGCAAGCACGCTGCCATTCTAAAGTCTTATACAAATGAAGTTTTGACACCAAAAGGCACAAATGCCAGCATAATCGGCATTATGTATAAGGTTATTGGAGCTAAGCGCCTTTTTAAAATAATGGCTGGCGGCGAAACTCAAGGAGCCAAGTCATATGAAAACCTCGTTGGTGACTTTCCAAAATTGCAGGAGCTTATAGATGATGAGTTAAAACATGCAAGGCTTCTAAGTGAACAAACCACCGCATAGCCGTTGAAATAAAACCACTGTAATTGATAGTGGCTATAAATGAAAACCATCCATAACCACGTTAAATGCTATACAATAAAGCTGTGCTTCCCAAGGAACGCTTAGAATTGTTTTATGGCTTGATTTGACCGGCAGACACCTGTTATCAGCAGTAATACGAATAATTGCCAATACGAAAACAATAATTGCGTATTGGAATAGCAGATAAGGTATTATGGTGAGCCTTAAATTTTTAAGAGATCACCGAAGTTTACGTAGCACATCGGAGGAAACGTGGTAAAACTATCTATTGCGCCCAAATCTCATGCTGATGCACAGCTTACAGAATACCTAGAAACATATGCTCGCCGTATTCAGGCAACACCCCCGGGAATGTGTCCGCTTGCGTTGCAGCTTACACTGTTGCAAGCCTCAGCGGCGCAAACTTGCGGTAAATGCGTGCCATGTCGTGATGGCTTGCCGCAGCTGGCAGCGTTGTTCGAAAAAGTTGTGGCTTGCCAAGCTGATGAAAGCACGCTTACTCAGATCAAAGAATTAGCCCGGATGGTTAAAGGCTCTTCAGATTGCGCAATCGGATATGAGGCGGCGCGCAGTTTGCTTGAGAGCATGAATACCTTTGCCGGTGAATACTCTAGTCACATAAACAACAAGGTATGTACGCAAGACATTGAGCAGACTGTACCTTGCGAAACACTCTGTCCGGCACACGTAGACATACCATCGTACATCGCTTTGGTAGGCGAGGGCGACTACGCCGGTGCAGTAAACATGGTGAGAAAAGACAATCCTTTTCCCACTGCCTGTGCATACGTTTGCGAACATCCCTGCGAGAGCAAATGTCGCCGCACGCTTATCGATGCACCGCTAAACATTCGCGGAATCAAACGTTATGCAGTTGACGAGGCACCTGTGGATACCGTTCCAATTCCAAAACGTAATCCGGATACCGGGCGAAAAATCGCAGTAATTGGTGGTGGCCCCAGCGGTCTTACATGCGCATATTTCCTGGCGCAAATGGGTCACGCAGTAACCGTCTTTGAGGCTCACAAACAAATTGGCGGCATGCTCAGATACGGTATCCCGGCTTATCGTTTTCCGCGTGAGCGACTGGACGAGGACATCCAAGCAATACTTGCAGTTGGCGGCATCGAAGTTAAGTGCGAGGTGACGGTTGATGCTCGGCAGATGAAAGAGATCGCTGAGACATACGATGCAGTATTCGTATCCATTGGCGCACACGTCGGCAAACCACTCAACATACCGGGCAGCGATTCAAAAGGGGTTTACTCTGCTGTTGAGCTGCTCTCCACAATCGGCGACGGCAACTACCCCGATTTTACAGGCAAAAGAGTAGTCGTAGTTGGCGGAGGAAACGTGGCAATGGACTGCGCGAGAACCGCTGTTCGCTCCGGAGCAAAGTCGGTTGGCATAGTTTATCGTCGCCGTAAAGAAGATATGACAGCGCTGGCTGCAGAAGTAGAAAGCGCCATTGCCGAGGGCATAGACATGATCCTATTGGCCGCTCCGGTATCTATCGAGACAGACGAACAAGGTAACTGCAAGGCACTACACATGCAGCCGCAGCTTATCGGACCGGTCAAGGGAGGACGTCCAACGCCGGTTGATGCCAACAAGGATCAAGTGCGCATTCCGGCAGACATTGTGTTGATGGCTGTGGGACAAGACATTGTCACTCAGCCTTTTGAAGAATACGGCATGCAGGCGCATAGAGGTGCGTTTGTTGCAGACGAGTACTTGAAAGCCCAAGGTCTCGAAAACGTTTTTGTGGGTGGAGATTGTCAAACCCGCCCGGCAACAGCAATTAAAGCTATCGCTGCAGGAAAAGTGGCAGCAAGAAATATTGATGAGTACCTTGGGTACCGTCACAAACTAACTTGCGACGTTGTCTCACCGGAGCCGCACGCAAACGACCGTACCCCTATGGGGCGCGTGGATTTAATAGAGCGCCCCGCCCATATCCGTAAAAATGACTTTGAAGATGTGGAGCTTGGCATGAGCCTAGAAGAAGTTAAGCAAGAGTGCGCGAGATGCTTGCGCTGCGATCACTACGGTTGCGGTGAGCAGGAAGGTGGTAGAGTTCAGTATGTCTAATATCAAACTGACAATTGACGGAAAAACGCTTGAGGTCGTCAAGGGTACGACCATATTAGCCGCTGCTCAGATGGCAGATATAAAGATTCCAACTCTTTGCTTTTTAAAAGATAGAAGCGCGATAGGCTCCTGTCGTGTTTGCGTGGTTGAAGTAGAAGGTATGGAGTATCCGCTGCCGGCTTGCAAAACGGTAGCGCGCGACGGTATGGTGGTGACCACATCATCAGAGCGTTTAACAACCTATCGCCGTATCGCCTTAGACTTGATAGTCTCAAACCTAAGCGAAGAAGCATGGAAAGTTGACGAGGCATCTTCGGCGGCAGATACAAATAACAACCAACTCCAAACTCTGTGCCAAGAATACGGCATCGAGACTGCAAGCTTCAAAACCGCGGCACCTCCAAAGCCAAAATACGACAGTAATCCATTCCTCTCTTTTGACCCCAATCTCTGCATACGTTGTCAGCGCTGTGTTGGCGCATGCAATTCAGCCGCAAGAAATCATACTCTGCGTACCGGCAAAAAGGGCACCCGAACCACCATCAGCGCCCCATTTGGCAAAAACTGGAAGTCCACCGAGTGCGAGTCCTGTGGTAACTGCGCTCAAGCTTGCCCCACGGGCGCTATAAAAGCCAAAGTAAAACTCAACTATCAGCCCGGCGAGGTACAAACAACTCGCACAACCTGCCCATTTTGTGGTGTAGGCTGCCAGATAGACCTCAAAACAAAAGACGGCAAACTGGTAGACGTTGAGGGCGCAAATGGTCCGGCAAACAAAGGCTTACTCTGCGTAAAAGGCCGCTACGGTAGCTACAACTTTGTAGACTCAAACGACCGTATTCGCACTCCTCTCATCAAAAACAAACAGACCGGAGAGTTTGAAGTAGCCAGTTGGGATGAGGCGCTCACTTTGGTTACTTCGCGTCTGTCCGACATCAAGAAGCAGCATGGAGGTGACTCCATCGCAGCTTTTGCGTGTTCCCGCTCCACAAATGAAGACGTGTATCTGTTCCAGAAAATGGCCAGAACGGTCTTTGAGACGAACAATGTAGATAACTGCGCACGAGTTTGACACGCTCCAACGGTCGCCGGTCTGGCGATCACACTTGGTTCCGGAGCAATGACAAACTCGATTGATGATGTAACGCAAGAATCCGACCTCATCATGTTGGTAGGTTCAAACCCTGAGGAAGCACACCCGGTAATTGGTATGCAAATACGCGCTGCTGTTGAGCGCGGCTGCAAGCTGATCGTGGTAGACCCCAGAGATATTGGACTCACGGCTTATGCCGATATTCGCATAAAACTAAAACCGGGCACAAACGTGGCTTACGCTAATGGCATCATGCACGTGCTGATTAAAGAGGGCTTGATCGATAAGGACTACATCGCCGACCGCACCCAGGGCATAGATGAGCTGGCTAAAATTGTTGAGGACTGCACGCCCGCGCGCACCGCCGCCATATGCGATATCGACGAGCGCGATCTAATAGCTGCTGCAAAACTTTACGCCGCCGCTCCACGCGCCGCGATCGTTTACTGCCTAGGCGTGACCGAGCACTCAACCGGCACCGATGGCGTAATGTCGCTCTCTAACATTGCTATGGCAACCGGCAATCTTGGCAAGCGCGGTGGCGGCGTTAACCCGCTGCGCGGCCAAAACAACGTTCAAGGTGCATGCGACATGGGCGCCGGCCCTGATGACTTCCCCGGATATCAAAAGGTGGCAAATCCCAAGGTGCTAGCCAAGTTTGAGCAGGCTTGGGGTACCAAGCTGAGCGCCGTCAAAGGCATCAAGGCAACAGAGTGCTTCCCGGCGATGACGGAAGGCAAGATCAAAGCCTTGTTTATGTTTGGTGAGGATCCTGTGCGCACCGACCCGGACACGCATCACGTTATCGAAGCGCTTAAGTCTCTGGAGTTCTTCGCGGTGGTAGATCTATTCATGACCGAGACTGCCAAGTACGCAGACGTGATCTTACCCGGACGCAGTTTTGCCGAAAAAGAAGGCACCTTCTCCAATACTGAGCGTCGCGTACAACGCGTGCGCAAAGCTGTTGATATCGAAGGCGATACCTTGCCGGACTCTGAGATATTTATTGAGATTATGAATCGCATGGGCTACAAACAGCCTGCGCTCACTCCCGCAGAGGTTATGGGTGAGATAGCGAGCCTGACACCGTCATATGGCGGAGTGAGCCACGCCAGACTTGACAGCGAAGAGCTTGATGGTAGGGGTCTACAGTGGCCATGCCCGGATGCAAACCATCCCGGTACCCCGGTACTTCACATGAACGGATTTACCAAAGGCAAAGGTGAGTTTGCTGTACCCGTATACCAGCCGTCAGCAGAGTTACCCGATGCAGAATACCCACTGGTGCTTTCCACCGGTCGCGTACTTTCGCAGTACAACGCTCAAGCGATGACCGGCAGAGTATCAGGGCTAAATGAGATAGAGGGCAGTTCGTTTATCGAGATAAACTCCAAGGATGCTGCCAACTTGGGTATAGAAGACGGCGAGTGCGTGAGCGTGTCGTCCAGACGCGGAAGCATTAAATCGGTGGCCAGGGTCTCAGAAAAGACCAAGCCAGGACAAACATGGATGCCGTTCCACTTCCAAGACGGCAACAGCAACTGGCTAACAATTGCAGCACTAGACAGCATAGCCAAGGCTCCGGAGTTTAAGGTATGTGCTATTAAGGTGGAGAAGTTAGTCTAAAACGCTTCACGTAAGAGTGTTTTTACCGAGCCTTTTTGATGCATTGTTTCAATGAGGCTCATTAGCTTTTCCAAAGAAAGATGAAACTAGCTTGGCTTGAGGATCAAAACAATAAAGTATCTTAAGCATGAAAGCGATGCCACTTTTTAGTCTTGCCTATCCATTTACCGCAGGTGTTATACAATAGTTCATGTTATGTAAAGCAGTTTTACAAAACTAACTCTAGAAAGACCTGAGTGGCACGTATGACATGTATGTGGGTAAGCATGGATCAACATAAGGCGGCGATTTGCGCAAACTAATAATTGGTATCATTATTGTCGTCGCCTTGTCTGTGGTTTTGTTGCGTGGAGATCAGTTCTTTGAGCTTATCGAAACTATGCAGACCGGCGCTATTATACCTTTAGTCCTGGCAATCATAAGTCAGCTAGGTAAGTATGTAGCGCAAGCTTTTGCATATAGGGCTGCTTTTCATACTGTGGATGAACCTCGCAGGGCGCGCGATACCTTGCCCCTGGTGTTTGGCAGTTTTTTTATGAACACGATTGCTCCGTCATTTAATATGGCCGGAGCCGGGCTGGTGGTTGATGACTCGCGCAGGCGTGGGATTCCTATCGGAAAATCTACCAGCGCAGCACTACTAATGCAGATGAGTATTGAATCCGGCTTTCTCGTCATCATGATCATAGGCTTTATTGTTCTCAGAGTCACAGGTCACTTTAATCCTGTTTGGTTGCTGATGCTGCTATTTGTTGTGGCACTGGTTGGCGGCATGTCGGCAATTATGGTCGTTGGACGTAAAAATCCGCAGCTGGTGATTAGGGTCTTATCTCCGGTAGAACGCCTATCCAACAAGCTGTCGAAGCGTTTTCGTAAAGGCAAAGAAGTTAAGCCCTGGGCAAACACCATGGTGGAGAGCTTTTCTGAGGCAGCAGGCACTATAGGGCATAATCCCAAGAAAGCGATAATGGTATTTGTGTTCTCGGTCTTAGCGTCAAGTTGCGAGTTGGTTTGTTTTTGTTTAGTGGGCTGGGCATTTGGTCTTAATACCGTTGTGGCTCTGGTTGGCGGTTACGTTGTTGCCACCCTGTTTGCGATGATCTCTATCACCCCACAAGGCGTTGGTGTCGTTGAGGTGGCAACTGTTGCCATTCTTGCAGCCTACGGAGTCTCCGGTGCCGCCGCAACGGCAGTGGTCTTAGTGTATCGCGGTCTCGTGTTCTGGATGCCTTTTGCCATAGGTGCAATTCTGATACATCGCACTAAAAGTTTTTCGGGCAAGTCTAAAAACAGTGATTCCGACGAGGATAAATAAAACCTCATAATGAATAAATAGACCAGAGAATTAAGTGCGCTCCGGTCTCTTAGGCTAG
>DBCW01000045.1:0-9700 GCA_002293265.1 Eggerthellales bacterium UBA948 | reverse complement strand
ATCAACTCAAATATTCCTATAACGTTTGTAAGGTTATTGTATGCAATTATTGTCTATAATGAATATTTAATAAGAAAAATGCAGTATTTTGGCGCTTCATACTGGAAGAGCGTATTGTGACGCAGAATGGCAATTGCATACTATGAAGTTATTTGGAAAAGACCGCACAATCATATCTGTGGTTATCATTGAGCAGACTCAGTTATTGAAAAAACGTGCTAATTGGGGCTTTACATTAGGTGGTACAAGTGGTTTTCAGCCAATAGCAATGGAGGGGGGAGCCGAGCCAAACGGAGTAGAATACACTTTTAGTGTTACATACAGTGATGGTCAAAAGGATATAGTCAAAGCAGTCAGCGGAACAAGGAAATGTGAGGAACTCTTGCAGATTGCTTACGATCCGCCTTGTATCGATGCCACCAGCAACACTTATGCAACACCTGAGTTGGCTGAGAAACCCAAGCCGTTGAAAAGAAACACGCCTGCGCCAACGCTGCAACAAAATCAATTGCCTGCAGGTATCTACATTATTGGAAAGGATATCCCTGTAGGAACGTATGACTTTCACCTTATCTGGGGGCAAGGCTCTATTAAAAAATTTATGGGCGAACCAGCAACAATTGGAACCAGCAATTACTATCAACACGTAGGCTCACAATATGAATATGAGATGCAAGACTTCCTGCATGTTCATTGTGTATCCGGAGAGTACCTGCGAATTGAAGGAAATCTGATCCTTGGCATAGAGAAAAGTAAAGCCATTGAGTTGGATTTATAATCTTAGAGCTAGTGTATGAGCATTACTGTAGGGGTGTAAAAATCTGCACTTACTTAGACAAGATTGATTTCTATGAAAGATGTACGCCTGCGCCAACAATTGAGGGAGCACGTAAAAGTTTAGCTATACCAGAAGCGATACTTTAGTTCGCGCCACACTTTTAAAAGACCGGACAGCAAACACCATCCGGTCTTTTAACAAAATCTTACCCAAAAATTACTTAGGTGCTGCCGGTGGTGCCGGGGGAGCCTTTGGTGCTCCCGGAGCAGGAGGTGCACCGGGAACTTTTGGAGCACCGGGGGCACCCGGAGCAGGTGGCGCACCGGGCACGCCAACACTTGGCGCAGCAATTTCCGGAAGGGCTTCTCCACACGCACTGCAAGTTGTGGCAGCGGTTTCATTTTCGGCACTGCATTTGGGGCACTTTTTAGTTGCCGCTGCAGATGGGGGTCTAAAACACATAAAACTACACTCCTTTATTAACTAACTATTTGCACAAATCGCGTTAGAACTTACAAAGCACCAATATCGTCTTGAACTGCTTCGATACGCTCATTGCCGGGTCCTCTGAAGAACATAATCTTTAGCTTGGCGCCGCCATCTCCGTAAGTGGTAAAGATGTCGTTATCCTCGGCACCCAGAGGTCTGTCAAACTCGCACAGGGCATCAAACGGACCGGCCTCAATCTCTATACCTTTTTCACCCAAGGTCTTAACGATCTCATCCATGCTTTCAACGCGGATCGCAACATGATTAAGCGATTTTGCCGTGGCTTCCAGGGGAGTTTTATCCTCTTGTTCCAGCAGTTCGATCACAACACCATCTGAGCTTTTTAGCCAAGCCATTTTGAGCGGCTTATCGCCTTCCATAGCCATGGTCGAAAACAAATGCTTAAAGCTCAGTAGATCAACGTAAAAAGCAATTGACTCATCAATATCGCGGCAGTATATACCGCTATGGTGCATACCTATCTTCATTAATGGTCTCCTTAACGTACAAAGTGTTGTGAGAGGGCAGGTCTAAAGCAAGTTAAAACCTGCAAAAAACCTCAACCCTCCCACAAACTTAATTAACAAACAGCTTTAGACAACAAACCGCAAATTACCTCATTTAACTGCGTAAAGCGCGATGGTGCCCACATTAAGATCCTTGTCTTTTGTGGAGATAAAGTCCTTAACTGTACGGGTCATGTAACCATCGTAAGACACCTCAAGCTGGTAGTCTGATGCCGCGATCTGGTTAAACCAGAAGTCACCAAACTCGTCTGTGGTTGTGGTCAACTGAGCACCACTTTCAATATCTGTAAGCACCACGGTGGCACCGATCAATACCTCTTCGATCTCAAGATCGGCTACTTCTCCGGCGAGGAAGCGCTTGGGAAGATTGAGGTAATAGACGTGTGGCTTTGTGTCTTCTTCCGGCTTTAGATAACCTGCGGCCTCAAGCTCGGCTGCAAAGTCTTCATACTCGCCAAAACGAATAGCATCGTGAGCGCAAGAGTCTACGCAGCGTGGTGTCTCCCAGCCCTCATCAAGAAGATGCGCACAACCTGTACATTTTTGGCAAATGCCCAATTCCTCGTTCTTGAACACGGCATCGTAGGGGCAAGCTTCTGCGCATTTGCCACAACCGGTGCACTTTGCAGGATCGAGCAGCAAAAGCCCATCTACACGGCGCTGGTAAGCATCATGCTCGCAAGCTTTTTGGCACGGAGCATCCTCACAGTGTTGGCACATGACCGGTACGTATGTGACCTTGACTTTTGGTACCTGTCCACGCTCATAATCGTTAACCTTTAGCCAAAATTGTCCGGTATCAGGTTGTGGCTTTGCGTAGGGCATCCAGTCATTGTCACAATGCTCGTCCTTGCAGACGATCTGGCAGCTGTGGCAACCCACACATCTGTCTACATCAACTAGAAAGACCTTCATAGTATCTATGCTCCTTCCACGATCTTGTCGATCGCGATCTGTCCGGTTGCCGCTTCGTATGCCCTGTTAAACTCTTCAGGGTACTGCTCGGCAAGCTTAAATACATCAACTTTTTCGATGTTTACCAAGAAGCTGTTGGTCACTTCGCCGGGAGCGTTCTTGGAAGTTGTGTTCGACGGGCAGATCAGGTTGTTTGCGCCAGCTCTGTCAAACTCGCCGATTACGATGGTGTCAACGCGAGCACCGTGATCTTGGTACAAAGCACCAATTGCGATACGCTCGCTCAAGCGAACTCCGCCAAGGGTTGCGCCGCGCTCGTTGTACATCTTTACGATGTCGCCGTCTTTTAGGCTCAGGCGACCGGCATCAATGGGGTTAACCCAGATCGGCTCATACATGTATCCGTCAGGGCCTGCAACCTTGCAGGTTCCAATCTCACGGCACCAGGTGTTGTCGTCATTTTGTGCGTGTACACGCCAACGCGGGTGGTTGGTGCACAACAAGAATGGGTAGAGCTTATAGCGAGGATGCAAAGAGCTCTCGGTGTGAGATACGCCGTAAGGCACAAAGTGTGGTACCGGTGGACGCTCTTCGTCATCAGGGAAGTGCTCGGCCAGACCTGTGGAGTAGAACTCAACTTTTCCGGTTGGGGTCTTGAGAGGATTGCCCTCCGGATCGTTGTACCATGCGCTCATTGCTACCGGATCGTCTTCCCAGTCCTCAGCTGTTGGTACTACGTAGTAACCCTTCTCCATGAACTCCTCGTATGAGACCATGTCTTGGACACCGGAGTTATCAAAGCCTTTCTTGATGAGTTCGTCCTCGGTGCCGCCAACATACTGTTCGTAAAGCCCAAGCTTCTTGGCTACTTCACCAACAGCCTCAAAGTCCGATAGCGACTCGCCTACATGCTCGATGGCCTGCTCTTCGTGCATGAGCATATTGTACTGACCGCTGTAGAGGTCGGAGGAGATATCGCGCACCTCAAGTTTTGTGGTGGTGGGCAAAATGATGTCTGCAAACAGACAGTCGTTTTCAAGCCACGGATGCTGAGCTACGATGAACTCAAGGTTTTCGTGACGCATGGCTCTTTGGAACTCAAAACCACCGTTCCAACAAGTTTGCCAGCAGGGGCTGTCCGTCCAGATCATGTGGATCTCGGCTGCGCCCTCATGCGGATAATCCCACGTGATGAACTGATCTTCGGCAGGAAGACCGGCGATTACGTGACCGCCACCCCACGTTACCGGAGGATTCATAATAGCCTGCGGAATCAAGGTCTTGGGGATAAAGTTGTGCGGCAAAGTAAGCATAGCCCAGCCGTTGTATACAGAAGCCAGATCAGGCATGCACTTGGAGCGTGGCAGAGGATAGATCTCGTCAATTCCAAAAAGACCCCAGTCCATAAAGTTGACCTGACCGGCTCCCGGTTTACCTAGACCTTGCATGGTGAGCAGTGCTACCTCAAGACGGGCCGGCTCACTGGAGTAAGGGCCACGGATCAGTCCGCCACCGGCACAGTGTGCGATCGACACAGCGTGAGTAGCCCAGTAACGCGCAAAGGCTTTGATCTGACGAGCAGTTATGCCGGTGATGGGTGCTGCCCATGCCGGAGTTTTAGGCTCGCCATCCTCGCCACCCATGATGTAGCGCTCAAACCAATCAAAACCTACAGAGTGAGTGGCGACAAAATCTTTATCGTAAAGCCCCTCGGAGATCCATACGTGTGCGATGGCGCAGTGAAGCGCAGCATCGGTTCCCGGCAACACAGGCAGCCACTTGTAGGCATGTACAGCACCGGAATAGTTAAGGTCAGGACTAACGTAGATCGATTTGATACCGGCCTCGTTTAGCCAACGCGAAATACGTCCCGGCTGCATGCCGCCCCAACCCCAAGGGGTGGTCTCCGGGTCACAGCCCCAGTAAAGTAGGGCATCGCCATTCTCGGCAATATCTTTAAATAAGTTGACAACATTACCTTGCTTGCCTACGGGATCCATACCCCAGATATGCTTGGCACCCCATGTCCAGCCTTCCCAGCTATCGGGTTGGCGGGCTTGTAGGGTGTATCCACCCATAAGATCCAGCAATTTGCCGGGGCAGCCGTGAGCGGCGTGGATGATCTTAGACTCGCCGTGACCGTCAATTTGGCCAAGCACGGCAAGTGGCCCATAAGTAGCGTGAATACGCTTGAGCTCAGAAGCGATAATATCGGTGGCTTCATCCCAAGAAATGCGTACGTATTTTGCTTCGCCACGAGTCTCAGGATGCCTGTCTCCCTCCGGATCCCAGTCCACACGTTTTAGTGGATAAGGAATGCGGTTCTTTGAATAAACACGCTTTTTGTATCCATATTGCAATGGACTCGGTAGTGTTTTGTTCTTTGGCTCTAGAACGGCTCCGTTAACTTCCATGCGCCAAGGATTGTAGTTCTCAGGCTCATACGCAGTGTCGTAGCGCATTGGACGAATGCGCAAGATCTTGCCGTCCTTAACGTCTACTGCCGCAGAGTTCGAACCCATTCCAAACCCGCAAAGACCGAGAGATTTATATACGGTCTTAATCTCATTTGACATTATTGGTCTCCTCTTCATACGTAAATCAATTATTCATCACACACAGGTCTTAAAAAATCTCGCTCCTTATCTCTAGCTGCCAACAAAAAACTCGTCTCNNCAAAGGTATTAAAAAAACTCGCTTCCTTTCTCTTTAGCTGCCGATAAAAAACTCGTCTCATTTTTGCCAAATTGCGCGAGTTTCTTAAGGAAGCGCCAATTAACCGGTGCTTCCTTAAGAAAGCCTAATGCCGTGGCAGAAATCTGATAATCCCTCGTATTGGCTGATTTAAACATTGCGAGTATGAGTCTGAAACCGCCCTCTATAGCTTAGAGTTGTATTGACTTCTTTGTACTTGAGCATTACCTTGATAAAGCAATTTTTTGGGAAGCTATCGGTTCTTTTCAAAACAGATTTGTGCATTGACCACGTAAGGGTAAAGAGGGCGTATGAACACAAGAAGTTTGTTGAGTGAAAGTGCACAATATGCCATAAAGGCAGATTGCGATCATCGTGCTAACGCACACATTTCCGATCCTTTAGATAACCCCAGTATTCCCGACACAACAGGTATACCGCTGCGACTTTTAGGCTACGGCGTTTTGATGGGATTACATTTCTTAATCCTGTTTTTTCCGGTTCCGCTCGCTGAAGGCGAAAGCCTGACAGGCAACCTTTTTGTCAGGCAAATACTTCTCAATTGTTCATTATGCGGAGCATTTATCGTCTTTGGGTCGTTTCTGGACAAAGCATTAATTACCAGCAAAAATCATGGGCTTTTTATCGTGACCATCGGATCTGTTGCAACAACTATCGGTATTGCAGTATTTTTATTTTCCGTGATTGCAAACGTTCAGTTTCTGATGATTCCCTCTGTAATTGTAATAGGAGCGGGTGAAGCTCTTTTATTGTTGATGTGGCTAAGCTTTTACTCCGAAACATCGGTAAACTACACAGCTCGCTATTTAGCGGCATCTATGGTAATAGGTTCATTGATATGCTTCTTGACCAACCATCTTCAGCCGATCATTTCTTTTGTGGTAATCATGTTGCTGCCGGTCTTATCCGGATCCATGCTCTATCTTGCCATGCGAAACACCAAGCAACGGTCACAAGACACAGCCGGAAAGGGCATTACTAATTGGAGTGAAGCAAAAAGCCCATTCATGCAAAACACCTTGCAGTTAGCTGTGTACTCATTTGTTTTTGGGTTCTTCCAGGGCAGTGTAACTCCAAGCTCGACGCTGCTGCCGGTATCTGACCCGTCTTCAATCCTGGGCGTTGGCATCGCCGGACTGTTTATTGTGGCTATGCTGCCTCTCTTTTATGTTCGCAGAAAAACCAGCATCATCTTTAAAGTTTCGGCTCTGCTATTTTTTGGCGGTCTGCTCTTCGTGCCGTTCTCGGACGGGCTTTTGGCCTATCTGTCTGCCACAGCAACTATGACCGGTTTTATTTTGCTGGATGTGCGGAGTCTGATGTTAATGGTCGACTTGAGTCGAACTTTTGACCTGTCTCCCGCAAAGTTCATAGGCATAAACCGCAGCATGGAATATGGAGCATTTGCTGTAGGCATTGGGCTGGGATTTTTTATCTGGAATCGTTTTAGCGGTGATATCTTGTTCCCGTTCATGATCGTTGCTATTGCCTGCTTCTTCGTGGGCGCTATAACGCTGGCATTTTTAAATGAGGGAAGTATTTGGTCAAAGGATCCGGCGTTGGTCACGGGAGTGTTTGATAAAGATGACGCTGAAGAATTACACGAGCATGAATCGCAGTCCGGTCGCTTTAAGGCATCATGCCAAAAGATCTGTGATGACCACGGGCTTTCTCCCAGAGAAAGCGAAATTATGTTGCTTGTCGCCAAAGGTAGAAATGCAGAATACATCCAAAAGTCACTTTTCATCTCAAACCATACGGCAAAGACGCACATCGCAAATATATACAAGAAGTTGGAGATACACTCAGCCCAAGCCTTGATAGATATGGTCGAGCACACAAAAGACCTTCTCTAGTGATAGTTTAGTCCTTGCGGTACTAGCCATTTTGCTAATTTATGGTTGGGGTAGTGATGCTACTTTGCAAAAACACGCATAAACTTTTTGAATGCCAAATTGCACAGCCTGTTTTTTGGTCACACAAAGATGGGCGGCTGCCAAGTATCGTCTCCGGTATTAGTTGATTGGTCGCTATGCGACCCTTACCAACGCATTAGAGAGGTTGTCTAAATGAGCGCAAAAGAATTCTCTATGGGACGAAGATGGCTGATCTTCTCCACAGTATTTCTGGTTGGCGTATTGGCATCTTTTTGCATGTTCAAAGCTCCACCGCTTTTTTCAACTGAGTTCATGACCGACTTGGGATTCAGTGATTCCAATATCGGTTGGGTCATGTCGATGTTTGCCATGATTGGCGTTGTACTTGCTTTTCCGGCCGGTGGCATCTTGCAAAAGCTTGGGCCCAAGAAAAGCTTGATTATCACGGCAGCAAGTTTAGTAATTGGTGCCGGGCTTGGAGCACTGGCAACTGATGTGGTATTTATGCTTGCTACCCGTTTTATCGAGGGTGTAGGCATGGGATTGATATCAGTGGTAGGTCCTGCTGCTGTTGCTTCGATCATTCCTGCTCGCAAACAAGGTTTGGCTATGGGTATTTGGAGCGTATGGTTCCCCTGCGGTGTTGTTGCTGCTTTCAACCTTGCTCCATTGCTTTATTCAGTGGGCGGTTCTTGGCAGATCGCTTGGTGGTTTGCCGCTGTTCTTTCAGTGATTGCGCTCATATTGGTAGTGCTTGTGTATGCAGATCCTCCTGCTGAGGGTGTTAGTGATGCCGTGCAGTCCAGTAGCACAATTCAGCTTAAGCCGGATATGTTCAGCATCATTATGGTCGCATTGGCATTTTGCGCCTGGAACATAATCAATGCCGGTGCAATAAGCGGTTTTTATCCGTCGTATCTGGCAGACGTTCATCATCTTGGAACACAAATGGCCGGTACAGTATCCAGCTTTACCAATATTTTAGTACTGGCTTTAGGCCCGATATCAGGTCTTGTGGCGGATAAGCTCTCCCAAAAATTCAATATCCGCAAAGCATATATTGTACTTGCGCTGTTTGCCGCTGCCGGGTTGCTGTGCTTTGGATTTGGTGACTCTATGACACTGGTTTGGGTGTTTGTTTCGCTTATGGCATTTGCTTCCGCTGCTTGCGCCACCGGTGTTTTCTCAAGCATTCCACTGCTCGCAAAAGATTCCGCAAAGATCGGCTTTGGCATGGCTATCGTAGCCTTCTTGCAAAACGTGGGCATCTTGGTTGGCTCGGCAGCTTTTGCACCTATTGTTGCAACACTAGGCTGGAATATGGCGTCTATCGCGTTTTGTGTTCCGGTATGCGTAGTTGGCGCAATATTTGCGATCCTCATCAAGAGCGCAAAAGCTAAAAGCACTGCTGAATAGTTATATCAGAGTGTGCGCATAGCAAAAACTTAATCGAATCTAATCTAATTTAATTAACATCCCATTTACAGTGAGACCGGGCTTTCTATTTTACGGAGAGCCCGGTTTGTTTAGTTTGCAAAGTAATATCTTATGTTGACACGAACAACGGACAAACAAATCCCACGATTAGCACTACCTGACAATAAGACCATCTAATAGATTTTGACATAATTTGCGATAGACAATTATTATCCCTATGTTATGATAGCTATTGAAGGCAATTATCAACTTAAAAAATAAACCCCATCTAGCTGTTTATTTACTTAAATAAGCGCATCTGCAGGTATTGAGATTTTATGCAGAAGTGATATAGTAGATGACAATTAAAGGGGGACGAGTGTTAATAAAAAGGTGCCATGTGCTCCTTTTTTGCTACCGAGGAGACCTTTGATGAAAANNGTAAATAAAAAGGCGCTATGTGCCCCTTTTTTGCTGCCAAGGAGACCTCTAATGAAAATTACGCGAAGAACTGACTACGCAATCCACTTAATTGCTGATCTCGCGGAGCAACCGGAAGCGTGTTTGGGGTTACGTACGCTCGCTGACAACCATGGAGTCACTTATGCATTTGCCAGAACTGTTCAGCAAGGACTCTTAAAGGCCGGGATAATCAAAGCATCACGTGGTATTAACGGCGGCATCAAACTGGCAAGACCCTTAGACAGAATCACGTTGTTAGAAGTTTTTGAGGCTGCGCAAAATCCGCTTGATGTGGCATTTAGCACTAATGATTTTCCTTGGTGCAAACCTGAAAAAGCGCTAAGCTCAACTGATAAGCTATGGGATTCAGTTAAAAAGTCTATGGGCGAAGCTTTGGCAAACGCAAATATGCGAGAAGTTCTCAATAAATAGTTTATTCTGGGTAAGACTGTTCGAAAACAATGCGCTTGCTCAAAATAGCCATTCCCGCAACTCCTCATGTCATTCCCGCGAAAGCGGGA
>DBCW01000010.1:48218-55020 GCA_002293265.1 Eggerthellales bacterium UBA948 | reverse complement strand
ACTTGCCCCGGAGTTGATCATTATCATTACGCCGCACGGCGAGTTATTTCGTGACGCGTTTTATATATCCACAGGTGGAGAGCGTATTACCAACGCGGATGGAGCCAGTAAAGTCTGGGGAGACTTCGCAGATTTTCGCGATGCGAAAGACCGCTTGGAGCTGGCGCTAGACGAGGACTTTGTAGAAACCCTTATAAAATGTGTGGAGGATGACGAGCGGTCTTTGCCCTATGTAGCATCCCCCATGCCGGATGACAAGCTGGATCATGGCTGCATGGTGCCGCTATATTTTATCTCGCAGTATTTGAATATGGATGTGAGTGGGTGGAGCGCAGGCGCTTTGGGCGCGCAGCCCAAGATCGTGCGTATAGGAATCTCGTTTTTGGGCGATGAGGCGCACCGGCATTTAGGGCGCTGTATCGCGAGCACTATTGAGTCGCTCGACAGACGCGCAGTCATTATTGCCAGCGGCGATCTATCGCACAAACTGGAAGGTAGCCACTACGGACATGATCCGGCAGGCGCACAGTTCGACCGTAAGATCACTGAGGTATTTGACAGCGGCAAACTTGAACAGCTTTTGACAATTGATGCAGCACTTCGCGAAGATGCAGCAGAATGCGGACTCAATTCATTCATAGTAATGTTGGGGGCACTCGAGAATTACAAATACGAGTCCCGCCTACTGTCATACGAAGGCCCCTGGGGCATAGGGTATGGAGTAGCAGAGTTTTCAATTAATGGAGAAGTAACTATGAAATTATCGTTGCCCGTACGTATGGCATTTGGAGTTCTTGATGACTTACTTGCCGGCCACCTACCGCCATACGAAAACTCGCCTGCAGTAGCAGCCTTGATTGCCTCCTTAAACGCCGAAGACATGCAGTTTTACGAGGAATTGCGCTCGCGTCAAGCCGGTTGTTTTGTGTCATTTCACAAAGGGCCGGATTTGCGTGGATGCATAGGAACCATTAGCGCAACATGTGATAATCTCACCCAAGAGATATATCAAAACACTGTAAGTGCAGCAACACGCGACCCACGGTTTCCGGTTATCAGACAAGATGAAGTTCCAGAACTTGATTGCTCGGTAGACGTACTTGGCGATGCCGAACCGGTAAATGATCGCTCGGCTCTGGATGCCAAGCGCTACGGTGTGATAGTTTCTGCAGGTTACAGGCGCGGTGTTTTGCTGCCCGACCTTGATGGCGTAAACACGCCGGAGCAACAAATAGCGATTGCGCTGCAAAAAGCAGGTATTTCTCCACATCAGAATTATGATTTGGAGCGCTTTGAAGTAATACGGTACGAGTAGGTTTGTGCGCATGAATGAGTCGTTAACGACAACAACGAGCCTGACCTGCCGTATTTGCCCACACAGCTGCAAACTTAAAGCAGGACAAATTGGTATTTGCGGAGCACGTACAGTGGATGGCGACAAGGTGGTCGCAACGAGTTACGGAAAACTCACCGCGCTATCGCTGGATCCGATTGAGAAAAAGCCGCTTGCCCGTTTTTTCCCGGGCAGTGCGATCCTGTCTATAGGCAGCTATGGCTGTAACCTTAAGTGTCCATTTTGCCAAAATGACCATATCGCTTGCGCTCGTGCGGACAAGTTGAATGTTCCGGTCAGAGAATACAGCCCCAACGAAGTAGTCATGAAGGCGTTGGAGTTACGTGAAAGCGGCAACATTGGTATTGCCTACACATACAACGAGGCGCTAATAAATTATGAGTTTGTTTTGNNTTTGGATACATCGCAGCAGGCTAACGAAGTTGGCTTGAAGAATGTCATAGTTAGCAATGGCTACATAAACGAGCAACCACTGCTTGAGCTGCTCCCCTACCTTGATGCCGCAAACATCGATCTTAAAGGCTTCACCCAAGAGTTCTATGACCGTGTTGGTGCACCTAGAGGACTTGAAACTGTTAAGCGGACAATCGAGCTAATTGCAGCACACAAAGTGCATCTCGAGGTAACAACTTTGGTGATCCCCGGTCTAAATGATTCTGTGGAGGAGATTGAGCAACTTGCAAAGTGGCTAGCCGGCATTAGCTCGCAAACCCCCTTGCACCTCTCACGCTTTCACCCCGCACATCGCATGCAAGACCGCACACCTACTCCACATTCTACGATCTTGAATCTCAAAGATGTAGCAAGCAAGCATCTTGAGCATGTTTACACAGGCAATATGTAGTAGTTGTCATCCTTTGGCTGCGCTGCGCTCCGCTCAGGATGACAATTGTACTTTTCTGCTGATTACAAAGCATTTATGAATCTTTTGATTGCGTTCAAAATCGTGTGGAATGGTGTTGGCAGTGATGTCTTGGATCTGTATTCCGACTTTTTCCAGTTCCTCGTAATCTAGCTTGAAAGAGCGTAAGTTGCAGGAGAAAATTGCTTGCCCATCCTTGCTGAGCAAAGATGCTACGCCTTTTAGTAGCTCAACATGATCGCGCTGCACGCTCCAGGTGCGGTCGTCCATGCGTTTGGAGTTTGAAAAGGTTGGCGGATCGACAAATATTAGATCGTAGGTCGCGCCACCTGAGCGCTCAGCTTGTAGCCACTCTAAAACATCTGCGCGTATGAAGCGATGGATGCCATTATTGCCGCCATCTTCAAAACCTGCACCGGTTTGCCTGTCACGTCTCGCTCCGCTGCGAAACACCTCGATCTCGCCGGTAGCAAAGCCGTTGAGCCGCATGTTTTTTTGTGACCATTCTAAATAAGTGTTTGACAGGTCAACTGTGGTTGTCGAGCTAGCACCTCCGCCGGCAGCGTAAACCGTTGCCGTTGCTGTGTATGCAAACAAGTTGAGAAAGCTTTTACCACTTGCCAGCGAGGCAACATACGCACGGGTCAAGCGGTGATCCAAGAATAGACCGGTGTCCAGATAACCGCTAAGGTTAGTTAAGAACGTATGTTGGTTTTCCTTGACAACCAAGCTTGTAGATTTGCCTTGCCCGCTTTCGCTGTATTGCTCGCCACCGCGTGCTTGTTCGCGCGTTTTGGCAATAACATGCCCAAAATCTGTTCCCAGTACAGTAGGCATCACTGTCAACATATCGTTGTAGCGTCGCTGTGCCTTAGCCTCATCAATCTCACGCGGCGCTTTATACTCGGCAACACAGTAATATACTTGCTCGGCCCCGTTCTCCAGTCCATCGTAGCGGTCTATCGCAACAGCATAATCCGGCAGATCGTTGTCGTAGAGACGATAGCAACTCACGCCCTCGCGTTTTGCCCACTTCTTGCGCTCGCGAGCTACCTTTTTGAGACGTGCCGCAAATTGCTCTGTGCCCGACTCCAAGACATCCAGCTGAATATCTCTACCGTCAACGCCACTTTGGACAGTAATAGTATGGCTCGCATTGTCACCAAGACGGTAATGGTTTAGTTGAGTTTCGATCTTACCGTTATACAGAGTTTCAGTTTTATACGCAGTACGCAAGAGCTGCGTACTTATAGTGCTATCGGGCGTAATAAGATGCAGCGTCCAAGACTGAGGAAAGCTCTCAAGGGCTGCATCGATCTCTTTATATAGTGCCGGCAACTCCTCTTCTTGTCCTATACGATGAGCATATGGAGGGTTAGAAACCACCATGCCTTTTTGCGGCAGTTGATTGTCGTAGTGCTGCTCAAGAGTCTGCAAAGACTGCGCTACACTCGCAACTTCAAAGTTTACATACTCGCTAAGACCCAGGCGTTTTGCGCCATCACGCGCCAGCTCTATCGATTGACGATCGCTGTCCGAGCCAACGAACATGGGCATGGTACCACCCCCATCAAGTTTGGCTTCAAAACGCTGATCTGCTTCATCCAACAGATCATCCCAGATCATCCGGTCATGACCCAGCCAGCCTAAAAATCCCCAATAATCTCTGGTTAAACCGGGAGCTCTATCAAAAGCCATGCACGCAGCTTCAAGCACAAGTGTTCCGCTGCCACAGAGAGGGTCAAAGAGTAGCGCCGACTCATGGTTTGTTTCGCACAGCATGTCTTTCCAACCACTCATCAATAAAATACCGGCAGCCAGGTTTTCTTTCATCGGCGCTTCACCTTGCACTCCGGCTCTGCGATACTCGCGCCTGTGTAAGGGCTCACCGGAAAGATCTAAGTACAAAGTTGCCTTATTACCGCGAAGTGAAAGCTCCAGCCTGATGTCCGGTCTGTCGGTAGCAACGCTTGGACGCTTGCCTGTTAGATCAACCATGACATCGCAAAGTGCATCCTTCACTCTGAGTGCAGTAAACTGTGTGTTTCTCAGCTCATCATTCATGCCGCGTGCATAAATGGCAAAGGTCGACTTCGGTGTGAGGTGCTCTTGCCAGTTGATCGCACGTGACCCCTCGTACAGTTCGTCGGCATTACGCGCTGAGAAACGCTTGAGCACCAATAGCACTCTTGAAGCAGATCGCAGCCACAAACATGCACGATACCCCTGCTCAAGGCTGCCAAAAAAGGCAACTCCGCCACTGAGCGGGCGGGCTCCCTTAATGCGCAGATCAGCAAGCTCTTCGGCAACTGTTTTCTCCAACCCAAAAGGGCAACGCACGTAAAACTCATGCTGCTCATTGTTTAAAGCCGGCTGTTTTTTATTTTGATTATTCATAACGCCTTTCGTGGCAACTCTTGATTTGATAACAAATATCATTTTATCAGCTATATTGTTAGGAGTTTGTTTTGGAAGTCTGAATTGTATTCTTGGTCGAGAGGATCAAATGAAAAAGAAGCTATGGCAACCCATTTTGATTTTTGTTATTTTTATGATGGCCGGGGCGGTTATTGGATTCGTGCTTGGTCCGTTAGTGTCACCGGCATTGTCTAAAGATAGTTTTGAAGACACAATGTTTTTATTGGCACTAATTTTCGTCTTCTTTATTCTGGCAACATTTGCTCACACCATTATTCATGAGGGTGGGCATCTTGTCTTTGGATTGCTTACTGGCTACAAGTTCTGCTCGTTTAGGATATTTAGCATTACTTTCATTAAACTTGATGGCAAGATCAAGATCAAAAAGCTGTCCATTGTAGGCACAGGCGGGCAATGCTTGCTTTCTCCCCCGCATATGGTGGACGGAAAGTTCCCCTTTACACTTTATAACCTTGGCGGCGTTATCATGAATGCCGTATTTAGCTCTCTAGCGCTGGTTGTTGCACTTTTAGTTTGGAACACAGATCTTCTCACAACAGCGCTGATAATCTTTTGCGTCTGCGGTTTTGCTCTGGCAGCAATAAACGGCATTCCAATGAGTCTAGGTGTCGTAAATAATGACGGTCGCAATCAGATAGAGATGAGCAAAAGCCCTGAAGCAGCTTTTTCGTTTTGGACACAACTAAGCATCAATGCGCTCGCAGCAGAAGGGGTGCGAGTAAAAGATATGCCGGATGAGTGGTTTTATCTGCCAACAGATGACTCTTTGAAAAATTCCATGACGGCAGCGTTAGCGGTAATTTATTGCAACCGATTGATGGACAGGCATTCATTTGATGAAGCTTACCAACAAATGAATAGGCTCCTGGAGACGGACACAGACATTATCGCCTTGCCGCAAAGCCTTATTTATTGTGACCGCATCTACTGCGAGCTGATTGGAGAAAACCGCAGTGATCTGGTTGAGTCCATGATGAGCAAGGAGCAGCGAAAGTTTATGCGCGCGATGAAAGACTATCCGACCGTGCAGCGCACTGAATACGCATATGCATTGCTTGCCGAGAAGAATGTTGATAAAGCGGAGTCAATCAAGGCCTCGTTTGAAAAGCGCGCGACAACATACCCTTACTCAAGCGATATCGAAAGCGAACGCGAGTTGATGGAGATTGCGCTAAACAGTATCTAATTCAAACTCGTGGTAGGTTATACTCTTGTGCAGCTTTAAGAACTCAAAGAATTGTTGTGTATCAAGTACCTCAATCGATGAAAGGTCAAAATCATTTGCGTTTCGAGTGATGATATAATCAGCTTTCAAGCTTAAGGCGGACTGATGCAAGTAGGCATCTTCTAAATCTGCCCATGTTGAATTAAGGATTGACTCCGCTTCTTTTTGCCCAACTTGCGCTACACGCACACACTTGAGTAGTTTTTTCATGCCTTCAAGCGCCTCTTTCTTATAAGCCTGCTTTCCTCCTCTTGTGAGAACATACAGCAAGTCGTTAATCTGTGCAGCGCTTATCCAAAGCTCAACTTCACGAAGATAACCTAAAAGCATTAACTTACGTGTGACTGAAAAGTGCGGTTCACGCGCAAGCATAAAATCAAGCGCAATACTTGTGTCGAGCATCAGTCTCATTCAAAGTCGCTTTCAGTCATAAGACCACGCTTGAGCATACGCTCACGCTTTATTTCTTCTGTGCTCATATTTGCATACTCATTTGCCGATCTAACAGGGATGCTATCAATGAAGGCAAGAGCTGTACGAATCTCTTGTTCGCTCCACTGTTTTGAGTCATCGCTAAGTGGGAGTCGTCTGTTTTTAATAATGTAGTCATACGCATCATTTATGAATTGCGAATGACTGGTTCCTAGTTCACGCAAAACATCTGTAGCTGCATCTTTCTTTCCTTGCGGCATACGCGCTGTGACCATAGCATCCATAATAACTCCATGTTAATTGTTGTACGTACAACTAGAATAACATATCCTATTTGAAAAAGGAACTTATATTTAATCTCCGTTTGTTTGCGAGGATGAAAATCTTTGCTTGCCAGCATCAGAGCATGATGATTGCAGAAACGATCTTGAACTCTGGCTTTGGTTGCAAGGTAAATTAGTGTTTAACGCAGAGGTTTCATTCCCGCTCT
>DBCW01000010.1:22278-48144 GCA_002293265.1 Eggerthellales bacterium UBA948 | reverse complement strand
GCGGAATGACACAACTGCCATAAGCACTAATTTAACACCCTGAGCAGAATTAGCTTATCGTATTCTGAAGAGGGAAAATGAGTGTACATTTTCGAGTACTTAACATTCTGAATCAATACGAGCCAATACTAAACCCAGACAATAGTATTTTTATAAAAGAAGAAGGGTGATGAGTTGTTTCTTTGCTTGCTCTATATATTCTTCCTCTATAACCCCTATTTTTTCGGATATAGAGTTACTGCGTATTGCTGAAAGTTTATCGACTTCTAAAAAGCAGCCTTTATCTAGCCCATTTTGTGCCGTGGGCGAAACTGGGACTCTCGTTTCTATCTCAGCGTTCTCCTTGCTGGTAAATGGTATAACTAGCACTGATTCGCCTGTGTAGCATTTTTCATTTTGAATAATTAGTACCGGTCTTGGCTTTGTGGAATAAATTCCTCCTGCAGCGAGAACCACATCGCCATATGAAAGCATTACCATTCACCCCATTCAGCGCGAACATTATCAAGAAATGCCATGGTGTCATTCTCGCTGTAGTTAGCCGAAAGTGACAGGGGCACTTGTCTTGTTTTTACTGTCTGGATGGCTAGCATTCGTACAGCAGTTGGTGCATCCAGTCCTATCTCTTCAAGTACCTGCGTAAACTGTTGCTTCAGTTCACTATCCATTCTTATGGTCAGCGTCGAGTTCATATTTGACTCCATCCTCTTTCAGTTGACCACTAAATGTTATCATATGATTGCATTTGTGTCTCGCATACTGACTGTTACCTTATCAGTAGTACCGCAATGTCGCCCAGAAAGTCCACTTTTAGATCCTCACATACACTCAGGATGACAATAAAGAGAGTTTTCTCCCGCCAAGCCTCAGTTCTCATTCGAAAAAACTATCAGCTTGTCTTCTTTTGCTTGTTGCATCTTGTCGTCTACCAGATCAATCAGCTCTTGCAGACCGTTTATGTCTAGTTTTTTATAGATGTGGTATACATGCGTCTTTGCTGTATGCTCAGAAATATAGAGCTCTTGGCTGATATGCTTAATGCTTCTACCACGCGATAATAACGACAAGACATCGGCTTCCCTTGGGGTTAGTGAGTGCTCGGCAGTAATATCTTCCATAACTGTTTTCCATATGCCTTTTGCAGCGCGTATCTTAGTTGCGCTTTGCTCAAAGCTGTTAAATGCTCCTTCGGAATCAAAAGGCATATGGGCAGATAACGTAATTGTAAAGACTAAAAAGAGTAGGCAGACCACAATTTGAGCGGTGACATCAGGTATAGAAGTCCACCGGATCACTAAAACGATGACAAAGCCAAGCAGACACCCTCCTGAGATCGTATAAGTACCGTAGGCATAATGATAGATGGTCTGCAGGTTAAAACGGTGCGACCAATTGATTAACAAATTCCAATGCGCTGTCATAAATGCCGATAAACCCATAGCACTCATCGACACTGCAATAATCGCACAAACAGTGTTGTCAAGAAACGGCACTAACACAGAGCCCAAAAAAGCAACCGGAAAAGCCACTCGCTCCACCAAAAGAAATCGAGGCAACACTTTTTTAGTTGTGGAATAAATGATCATAGCTATACACATTACAATGATAGACACTGCCACTGTTAATATCGTTAATACAGCTCCGATAGTGCCAATGCATGCAAATATAATAAACGAGCAATACGAACTGATGGTCACAACATAAGCAGCGTGTCTAAAGGGCATGTTAGCAACTTTGTTAACGCTGGTTAAAGCCGCAGTGTCCACATGTAAGGCAGCTAGTTGCTTGCTAAGAATCATACGAAGAAGCAAAGATATAACCGGAACCGCCACAGTAACTATCACCAAGTATTCACTCTGAATCAAGCTTGTGACAATACAAATCAAAACTCCCATCAGTATTGAAGTAAAAAGGTTTACTCGCAGGTCAGATTTGCCAAACACTCTGGTGTAGGTATCCCAAACAGTGCCCCATAAAAGGAGCAGACAGGCAAAAACAATACCGTTCATGATTTCGAATAAGATTTTTAAGGCACTAAACGCTAACGACAAAGATTGAACTTCAAAATGGTCAAGCAGAGAGGTCGCAATAACAATAGTGACCATAGCAATTAAAAACGCTATAGACACATGCTTTTGTTTAAGCCACTTCGCAGCTGGTATCAGCATAAAGCAAAACAGCGCAACAAAAACGCCAACAAATACAGCCGACTCACCAAACATAAATATGGGTGATTCTGTTTTCTCCTGCAATCTCAAAGCTATGTTAAGTAAGCTAATAAGTGGCCAAGCAATAAAGCAAGAGAAACCGCCGATAATCAATAAAGATATTGTAGTTCTTGGATGTTCTTGCTGCTCAGA
Source organism: Eggerthellales bacterium UBA948 (assembly GCA_002293265.1). Lineage (GTDB taxonomy): Bacteria > Actinomycetota > Coriobacteriia > Coriobacteriales > UBA8131 > UBA8131. The sequence continues at coordinate 45,784 of DBCW01000010.1, read as the reverse complement.
AGTAGGTCTCATACTTTTCTCCATACAACACAATGCTCATACCTGATTTGTATGATGTTGAGAAATCAGCTCAATAGCCGATTTCTATGCCGTCTAATGCTCGCTAACATTTCGTGAATCTAATGCAAGTGAATGAATGTGTCCTACAGAAAATAACCCGCTCAGTATAGCAGAAAGAAGGAGGCGATTTTTCGTTAGAAACAAGCTGCAAGTGTAAGTTAAGTATGTTGGAGGAGCAACGTACCTTAGAGTGCGACTACTCACTTACGCAGTCTCCAACTCAAAAGACTACAAAAAAGTTATGGAAGGAGAATTATGTCCGATAAAACCAAGCAGCTCAAACCTGAAGATGTGAACGGTGTTAGGCGAACTACCTGTTCTACCGCAGGACCGCTTATGGTATCTGTGGCTGATGGCAAGATGATCAGAGTAGAGCCGATGCAGTTTGACCCGGCAGAAGTTGATTCATGGCAATGCGAGGTTAACGGTAAAGTTTACAAACCGCCACTGACCCATCCCCTGCTACCGTGGGGTATGATCGGCAGGCAAATGGCGTATTCAGAAAACCGTGTTCGTTATCCGATGAAACGTGTTGACTGGGATCCTAATGGCGAGCGTAATACGCAAAACCGTGGTGTGAGCGGATACGAGCGCATTTCTTGGGATGAGGCTTTTGACATCATCGAATCCGAAATGAAACGCATAATCGAAACTTACGGTCCCTCCGCTATGAGCGAGTTTTACTCCGCACATCCCGAGTGGGGCTCCTTGCACTACTTCTTCAGTGACTGGGTACGCTTCTGGGATATGATGGACGCTACCCATATCGACTTTACACCCAATTCCTGGGAAGGCTGGTCAGCCGGTGCCACGCTTATGTGGGGGCATTGGCCGTCACAAGGTATCCCTGCCGCACCTGACACCTTATTTGATGTCTCCGAAAACGATGATCTGATTGTGCTTTGGGGCGTTGACCCAATGTTTCATAATCTCTATGGCGGCTGTGACCAAGCACGCCTTTGGAGATGGTGGAAGGAACTAGGCAAAGAAGTAATTCTCATTGAGCCACTTTATAACGAGGTTGGCTTAGGCTTTGCCGACAAGTGGATCCCCATCTATCCGGGAACCGATGGTGCTATGGCTTGTGCGGTTGCTTATGTGTGGATCACCGAGGGCACTTATGATCAGGAATACCTGGACACTCACTGCATCGGTTTTGACGAAGAACATATGCCTGAAGGCGTTCCGGCAGGAAATTCCTTTAAGACTTACATTCTTGGTGAAGCAAAAGACCAAACTCCTAAGACTCCAGAGTGGGCAGAGGAAAAATGCGGTGTTCCTGCACGCGTTATCCGCAAACTGGCTCGCGAGTGGGCAAACCGTCCTACCTCGTTTTGGGTGTTTACCGGTGGTGCCTGTCGCCGTCAGTTTGGCGAAGAGTTTCCGCGTCTGGCAGTAGTGCTTGGCATGATGCGCGGTATGGGTAAACCCGGAAGCAATATGGTAGGCCCCTTCCTCTCACTATGCGGTCCTTTTGACTCTGTAAATCAGGTTGGTCCGTTTGGTTATGCAGACGGTGGCATGAACGCTGTGTGTGAGAACTACAGTCTCAACAATACAAAACAGCACCTCACCTTCCAAAAACTTTACGAAGCTGTGGACAAGGGCAAGCTTGAGTATTATGGCGGCGACCTCTTTAATACATCTGCCGAGGAGTACTTCTTTGAGCGCAAGTACCCTGAAGATGGCGAGAGCGAAGTTCACTTCTTCTGGCAGCGCGGTTCCAGTTGCACCAATCCCCCGGACAGAAATACCCACCTCAAGTTCTTGCGCCACCCCAAGATCGAGACCTTCTTTGTAAGCGCACCGTGGTTTGATCGCGAGTGCCGTATGGCTGACCTAGTGTTGCCTACAACCACAATGTATGAGCGTGAAGACATCACCGAGCCTGCAAGCGTTGGTCAATACATTCCACCGGCATACATTGGTCTTCGCTCGGCAATTTATCACCAAAGATGTATTGATGTTGTTGGCGAGAGCAAAACAGATATGGATATCTTGGCTGAGATCGCCGACCGCTTTGGCCTTAAAGACACATATCTTGAGGGTAACACAGAGGAAGGCTTCTTGCGCAAGATGCTTGCCACAACCAATATCCCCATGTCATTTGAGGACTTCCGCGACAAGGGTTATTACGTTTGGCCGGCTCCAAAAGACTACAAGCCCAACAAGCAGTTTAATGACTTCTGGCGCGATCCTGAGGCTAACCCCATGCCTTCACCAACAGGCAAGGTAGAGATTTTCTCCACTTTGGTGTGGGAGAAATACGGCTACAACGATGAGATTCCACCTGTTCCTCACTATATCCCCGAGCTTGAAGGTCACGAGCCTTCTGAGCTAAAGGAAAAGTATCCGTTGCAGCAGCTCTTGGCACATCCCAAGTTCCGCTTCCACGGCAAGTACAACGACTGCACTTGGCTAACGGGTGCTTACAAGGTCAAAGGCCCTGATGGTTATCCTTATGAGCCTGTGCTCATTCACCCCAATGATGCCGCAGCGCGTGGCTTAAAAGACGGCGACATTGTGATTTGCTACAACGATCGCGGCAAAGTGTTGGCCGGCGTGCAAGTAACTTATCGCATGAAAGAAGGCGTTGCTCAACTAACGTACGGCGCTTGGAATGATCCACTGGATGGCGGATACGGACCGGCTCCGGACAGAGGCGGAGATGGACAGTATCTGACCTATGGCGGAGAGATGTCTGTTCATCATCTGAGTGGTGCTTATAACTCATCGCTGATCGAGATCGAAAAAGCCGATCTGGAGCAACTTGCTAAGGATTATCCCGAGGGCTGGGCGGGTAAATATCGTACATGGAACAAGGAGGGCAACTAATGAAAACTATTCTTGTTGATCCATCTCGCTGCTTACAATGCTCAAACTGCTGGGTTGCATGTAAAGATGAGCATACCGATAATGACTGGTCACCAATTGCTGCTCCGCAAACCGATGATCAATGGTGGATAAAGATATATGAGACCGAGGTTGCCTCGGGTGCCCACATGAAGCTAAATCGTGTGCCGATCATGTGTCAGCAGTGCGAGAATGCTTACTGTATGGAAGCTTGCGACAAAGGTGCCATATATCGTCGCGACGACGGAATTATCATCATTGATCCCGAGATCTGCTCAGGTGCTGACTGCGACAAATGCGTCTCAGCTTGCCCGTACGAGCGTGTATTCTTTAACGAAGAGCGTAAGTGCGCGCAAAAGTGCACTTTCTGTGCTCATCTTTTGGACGCCGGACGCGAAGCTCCGCGCTGCGTAACTGCCTGTCCAAACGACGCACTGGTCTTTGTGGATGAGGACGAGCTAACTGAAGAGAACATGTATGCTCCGCTTGAGCGTCTTTATCCGGAGTACAAAACCAATCCCAAGGTCGCTTACGTTAAATTGCCCAAGCCATTTGTAGCCGGCGAGCTGGCAACGGACGACGAGCAGGACTGTATAGAAGGCGCACAGGTTTTGGTGACCAATCAAGTGACCGGAGCTGTCTTTGAAGGATACTCAGGATCATTTGGCGACTTCCACGTAGATGTTGATAAACCCGGTTTTTACACGGTCACATTTGTGGCAGACGGTTTCAAGCGTAAATCGATCAAAGATGTTGATCTGCGCGAACCCTTTAGTCTAGACGTGGTCAAACTTTGGACACTGGTTAAGTAGATTGGAAAGGACTGTTCTTATGCCTACATACAAATGGGTTGCTACAGTTAATTTGTTTCTCTGCGTGATTATGGCCTTTTTACTCTCTATCTTTTTGACCGTCGGGCAAGGTCAGCATCTCTCCTTGGAAGGATGGACATTTACACTTGCCGTTGCTTTTGTTGCCTCTTTGGTGATTGCTTTTATCGTGCCCTTACCAAAGATGGGCGCATGGTTTGCCACTCAGATTTGCGGTAAAGATCAAGGTGGCGGTGTCTTTTACTTGGTAGACAGCGCCATGCAGGTAGCAGGATTTTTAGTATGCGTTAACCTAATCATGACCATTGCGCTTTCCGGCACCGGCGACATCAACGGAATGAGCTTCATCGACAGATGGTGGATCATGAACCTGAACTTCTGGGCAGTAGCCTACATCTGCTTCTTGGTAGCTAGACCGATATCTACCGCGCTTGCCACAAAGATCTGGGGCGACTCATCGTTTAAAGCTCCGGCCGGCGAGAACGCCTAGTTCTGATTAGAGAGGACAAAGAGGGCAGTTTGATTTTGTCTTCAAACAAAAATTACCCCTGAAGCATAAGTTGCATCAAGCAACAGGGGTGAAATCTTATCGAATGAGTGTGTCAGGGGGACGTAAAACTTGACACACTCATTCTTCCATTAATTAAAACTAATCACTCTCAAAGCGTGTGATTAAAATGCATCCGGTGGCTACGATTCCAAGTACCAAAACTACAACACCGGTAAACATCCAATTGCTTAGATCTGCACCTAACAGTAGTGGTGTGATCGCTGTTCCCAGGAACTGTCCCAGACTTTGTATGAGCATAAATACACCCATGGCAATCGCTGCGGCTTGTGGTTTGGTTAAAGCAAACAATCCGTTGATGAACATTACCGGAGCGCCAAGACCTACCAGACCCATAACGATGGCGGCTACCCACATCATGGGTCCGGTAGTTGTAAGCAAAACAAACGCGCAAGGACCATTTGCCAACATCGCTATCGCTAAGAGCACTTTTACCTTGCCGGTCTTATCCGTAAGATAACCAAACAGTGGAGAAGATATCACTGCCAACAACATTGGTAGTGTGCTAATAAAACCGGAAAGCGTTGGGTCAAGACCCTGCATTTGCATAAAGGTTGGTGAAAACGCCAGCATTGCCAAAAGCACCATATTAAACATGGTCCATGCGACTAAGAATATCAAGATGTTTGGCTTGAGCAGAGATTTGTATCCCACTTTTTCTTGCACCTGCTCAGCAGCAACTTCGTTTGCCTCACTTATGCTGGATGCCAACTTCTTGCCCGGCTCTCTTATTAGCACTGCAATCAAAACAGCGGTTACAACTGCCGCACCGGCATAGATTATCCATACGCCCTGAAAGCCCGTAAAACTATACAAAGACGGTGTTAGAGTGCCGCCAAGCACTGATCCCAAACAGACCCAAAGTGCCCAGATACCAGTCGCTGACCCTATTTTGTCGGGTGCGCAATATTTTTGCACAGCCAAAGGCCCGCATATTGTTACAAAAATCAACGCTACACCTTCTATCGCTCTTGAAACGATAAGCAGTGTTCCGTTGCCACAAAATGCACCAAACAGAGCGCCTATCAACATAACTACAGTTGCTGCAAACAACATGTTCTTGGGGCCAAATTTTTTGGCCAACTCACCTGTCGGGATTGCAAGCACAATACCCACAAATGTAAAGATGGACATCAACCAAGATGTTGCTGTTGAGTCGTTATTAAAGAAATCTGCAGTAATGATAGGCATGATCGATGGAACCTTATACTGCGCTGTAGCAATTGTGGTTCCAAACAGTAACAGTACGATCGCAATCATTATATGATTTTGATACTTAGGCTTGTTACTTTCCATGAAACTTGGACCTCCTTCATATTGAAACTCAAGGCTTTAGGTTTCAAACCTAGTGTAAGCGGAACCTTCTCGGTGCGAGCGCAACATGCACACGTTGCGCTCGCTTACAAGTTTGGTCATTAGCCAAGGTCGTTGCGTGTATTTGCCATCACTTCGGCCGCTGTTGTACCCTTCATGTTAAGCTGGCTTCGCCCAATCAAACTCGGGGCAGGAGATACAACATCTTCTGTGTTTTCAAAGATCGTACCCAAGTCTCCACGAGCTTTTTGCAGCTCGACCATCTTTGCGCCATCCATTGGCACAAATAACTGACGCGGACGATGTGGTTTAAAGATATAGTTTGGATCGGTAATTGAAGGGTCGGGCATTTCCAGCAGCTGTTGCAAGTCGCCGTATTTTTTCTTGAGCTCCTCTATCGGACCAAAGTCAAAAGCACGCATTGGGCAGCTAAGTACACAAAGCGGTTTATCCCCTGCCTCCAGTCTGTCGATACACATTGTGCATTTGCCCATTTTTGTTCCGACTTCATCATCAGCAAATTTTGGTGAACCGTACGGACAGGCTTGTACGCAAGCGCGAGCACCGGAGCATTTATCGGTATCTACTAAAACCGCACCATACTTGTCCTCCTTGGTGATAGCACCACTTGGGCATGCATCCATACATTTAGGCTCAGTGCAGTGACCGCAAGAAAACGCCAGCAAATTGATGCGAACATCCGGGAATACTCCACTCTCCCAGTCATATACGCTCATCCATTTTTCCGGACCGGGATCGATGTCGTTCCAGTCCTTGCAGGCAACGGAACATGCCTGGCAGCCATAACAACGGCTTTGATCAAAAAAGAATCCATACTGTGTCATGATTACCGCCCTTCATACTTTGCAACTTCGACGATGCCGGCAGTGAGCAAGGCACCTACGGCATGCGGCAAGTGCTTATCGCCTAATAAGATATTGCAGTTACCATTGGTATCGATGCCAAAGGGGTTAGCCTCGTCCTTCTCATCATTTGGGGCAAACCAGGTGCCGTGATGAATGGCAACAGTACCGGGGATGGTCTTTGAGGTTACATAGGCTTCGATGATCGTTGAACCAAATTCAGACGTGACCAAACAGGTGTCACCGTCAACTATGCCGCGCACCTTGGCATCAGGTGGAGAGATCCATACCGCATGGCGATAGCAGTCATCACGTAGCCAAGGGTTCTTGTCGTTGCTGGAATGCTGGCGATATACCGTAACCGGTGTAACGATCGACAGTGGATATTTCTCGGTGTCCGGATGATAATAACCATCGTAGGGAGGCGTATCGTCATAAGATACATCCCAAACCGGCATTGGATCCATGTGCCCACGCCAACGCGTCTGTGTGAGGTCGACGTTTTCAAGGAACTTGCTGTAGAACTCAACCTTACCGGAAGGTGTAACAAACGGACTTTGTCCGGCCTCGATGGAATTTTTAAACGGATAGAACGGCTCTTCGATAGGTACGCGAATCACCGGCATCTTTAGAAACTCTTCCCAAGGCTTAGGATAAACACCTATGGAGGCTAAGTAACCATCATTGTCTGCTGCCCAAACCTCATAAGCCGGCTTGTATATACGCTGACGTACAGCCTCGTCCCAATCTTCCCAACTTACATCCAGCAGCTTGGGATTGTATTTCTCGCCAATTCCTAGTCTCTTGGCAATTTCAGTCCAAACCCATTCTTTGGAGCGGATATCACCGGGAGCATCCACAGCTTTGTCGCAGTAAACAAAGTAGTTTCGCATGCCTGACGGGCCGAGGAAGAAGCGCTCTTGGCCAAAGAAATAAGTATCCATATTCTCAAATTGATGAATAGGCGCAGGTAGAATAATATCCAAGAACTCCATGCTTGGCTGACCCTCGTGCCACTGCCAACCCCAGGAGAACTCAGCGCTGGCAAAACCTTGCATGCGCTTGTTGACGCTGTGCTGATTATTGACGTAGTTGTTGTCCATGATCAGCATCTTTATGTTGGGTAAAATAGCTCCCGGAGGTGAACCAATAAGTGAGCGGAACTCGTCTTCGCTGATCTCGCCGTCATCATATAACTTGCGGCTATAAAGGGTCTCAGTAAGTTTATTGTTGTTAATAACCACCGGCGTGGCAAAGTCCGCCGGGGCACGTCCCCAATCCAACAATGGTGTTGTTACATGCGGGATTGTGGTCAGAGAGCATCCGCTCTCACAGCCACCGGGTCTGGCGATGTTACCAGTCATAGCCTGAAGCAACATAGATGCACTAGCTGCATAATCTCCACGATTGCGCTTGGCTATCGAATAATGAGCCTGTAGGTGCACGGGTGCGCTTGCAGCATAAAGGCGAGCTAAGCCTTCAATGGTTTCAGCGGGAACTGCGCAAATTGGCTCTGCCCACTCAGGTGTCTTTGGTATGCCATCATCTTCGCCCATAACATACGCACGGAACTTCTCAAATCCCAGAGGCTCTACTAAAGCATCAACAAATTCGTGATCATAGAGATCGTCCTTATATAGGATATAGGCTATCGCAAGCATCATTGCCAAATCTGTACCGGGGCGAATTGGGATCCACTGATCAGCCAAAACCTCGGCACTGATGGTGTAGCGTGGGTCGATAACGATAACTTTAGCGCCACGCTCTTGAGCCAACTTAGTGTAATAAGGAACCGTTCCAAACCATCCGACCAACATGTCAAGACCCCAAAGGATGATCAGATTGGAGTTAAATAGATCCGGTGCCTCAAATCCGGGGAATGAAGTGCTTGTGCCCTTGAACATAACATCTACCAAGTCCACTCCCAGATGAAATTTCTCACCAGCAGTGTGTCCCGATGTTGAATGATCTCCCCAAGTAGCTACGTTGGCATCAAACCAAGGTGCAAGCGGCATATCGGTGCGCTCAAAAGCTCCATACTGACAATAAAATATCGAAGCCTGACCATAAGTGTCTTTGATATTCATCATCTTCTCGGCAATAGTATCCAGCGCCTCTTCCCAACTGATTCGCTCGTAAGTGCCATTGCCGGCGCCATATTCACCGGTTCGCCTCATAGGATATAAAATACGATCTTCGGCGTACAACTCTTGACGCCAAGCATGTCCCATCGGACAGGCGCGCAGCTGCACAAGACCCTTCTTTATCGAATCTTCATCGATGTCTTCACGCGGGTCATTTTTGTTGATCGAGTCATCCGGCTCGATTGCGATGATCTTTCCGTCCTTAACGCTACATTTTAGTACGCAGCTGGCATCCCAACACCCATTGTTTACGCATGTTGTGTAAACATAGCGGTCTACCTCGTGTTTTTCTTTCAGATCATCAATGATCTTTTCTCTGGACAAGATCGCTCCTTTCTTCAAAGCCACGGGTTTAAAGAAGTGAGCGGTTTACTTTCTGACAATTCTTAAGCTCTTTGTGCGGGTTATGATATATCGATCTGCCTAATTTTAGGCTCAAGATTAATTATCCTTATATAGCAATAATAATTACGTCGAATTTTGCATTTCGGGAAAACGATTTTCCCGCAATATGCTATGTAAGACGACTTCTTGATGTTTTCAGGTGCTAAACTCTAATCCTTGTGAGCGACCACTTTCTGACACAAGCTCAGCTCATCAGTTTTTGATTTTGATAATGGAGGTGATCCTTTTTCATTGGATTTTAAACTAATAGAGCTTTGCCATGTAGGTTTGTTGATGCGTGTCCTCAACACACGTCCGCAGAAAGGAATGCCTAATGTGCTTTAGACCAGCAACTGTACAGGCAGACAAACGATGCCCGGCATGTACTACTTCAAATCCCATTGCCGCAACAAATTGCAGTGCTTGCGGGACTAAGCTGCCGGACATAACAGAAATGCCTAGCGCTGCAACACCAAATGTGAAAATGCCCGGAGCTTTTGGTGACTCCGGAGTAGCCGGTGGCGGTTTTCAACCACGTATACCTGATAAACCAGGTGCTTCTCCCTCACCGCCGGGCAAAGACTAGTTAGAATCAAACGTGCCGGATGTCGTTACAATGATGCCCGGCACGCACTATTTAGTATTCATATTACTGATACTAAGCACTAATATCTGAAGAAATTTTGAACACATATCTACTCTGCAAAGTATGAACCTGTACAGTTACGCCAACTATTTTTCGCATCTTCTTCATTAGCTAAGGGGAGAAAAGTGGATTATAAGCCTATTATTTTAAATGATCAGACTTTTGGCTTGGGGGGGAAAGTATCTGCTGCGCTTTCACGCGCTGAAATGGAACTTATCAGAGCTGAAGATCGTATATTGGCAAGTCCCAGCTCTCAAGCCGTGCTTAAGGCGTTGTCTCGTTTTGAAGCTTTAATGTCGTCAAGAGTTGTTACCGGAAAAAAGATCGGGCTGCTCAGCTTATTGCGCTTAGAAACTGCGCTACAGCTATATCCACTTAATGAAAAGAATAACGAATTGTTGGAAAGGCTTATACTTAGTGAGAGCTTACAAGATGATTTGGGTCTCCTTGAAACGTTCAGATACATGCAAGCACTTGAGTGGATCAGTAGAGTAATTGATGTAAAATCAAACATTTTGCCTAAGACCATCTTAAACATTCATTCAAGATGTATGTATGGTCCTATTCGTCTAAGTGAAAAAGTGGGTTTTAGAAAAACTAAATACCAAGCACCATTAAATACACCGGATAAAAACTTGTATACTGCTCCGCTGCCTGATGAAATACCTGCTCTGATCGAAGATTACTGTGCCTTTGTAAATAAAGATTTATTTTGTCCGTCTGCACAAGCAGGGCTTTCGCATTTTCAGATTGAATCCATTCATCCTTTTGAGGACAGCTTGGATGGTACAGAGCGTGCTTTATCTCACATGATATTTTTTAAACGCGGTTTGTCAAAAAGAGCAATTGCGCCACTTGCCTTAGGTCCGGCTCGAGATACCGAGAACCACGCACGGTATTTTGTTCCCCACCAAGTTGGGCATGTGGTTAACGATATAGGCAGCTACATTAATTCCGGAAAGATTTTTTCGCTTTGTGCACACTACACCTTACTTGCAGCTAAATCGATGCACTACTACTTAAATACCATTACAAAACTCGAAGATTTATGGCGCGAGCGAATGGGAAAGATCGAGAAGGGGTCGATCATCGATGTGTTGTTGTATGAGTTGCCCGGCATGCCCATGATCACAGTAAACTCGGCCTCGCGCAACCTTGGTCGCAGTTTTTCGGCAACAAACGACGCACTTATTCGTTTGCAAAAAGCTGGTATTTTAGAACCAGTTGCTTGCATCCAAAAGAACCATGCCTTCGTTGCAGCGGAAGCTGTGCAAGCCTATGAGATGATCGATCAAAAGATCATCTCAAGAAACCCCATCGCCCGAGATGACATCTTTGGATAACGGATAACAGAAGATATGACCGATAGCGAAAGTGAATCGGTCATATCTTCTGTTACTATTCACTTGGCGCACTTGCATATATCGCAAATGTTAGACCATCGCCTATAACCGGGTTTGCATAAAGTTGGTCTAAGTTTGTTGGCTCTACCAAGACTGACACAGGTTTTTCAACATCTTCAAAGCAGCTGCGATAATCTTTTATGTAGGCATGAATTGTATATAGCAATGGGTGACTGCCGTCTTCTTGTGTGGCTCTATCCCAGGCGCACTGACCTTTGCAGATTGGTAAAATCGCACAAGTTTTGCATAGCTGATCATCGAAGGGGTTGTAGTTGATTGTAGAAAGTGTCTCGACGTCAATATCGTCGTTGATGTTAAACAGCGCATACTCTTTGTAGCCCATGCGCCCATCACATTTATAGACATCACCCGGGGCGTCAATCACAAAGTAGTTTTCCAGCTGCCCCCTACAAAAGTTCCTGATGACTCCTAGAGACCTTTTTAATGATTGTGCGTTATAACCTTCTTCTTTAAACAGTTCATAGGTGAGCCAGCTATACTCTTCCCTGGTGTAAACATCCAGGTTAGTACTTTCATTTTCACTTTTGGCGATGTGAGCATTGGCACTCAGATCATCAGTGTAGTCTTGAATCGGAGTTGGTGTAACCGCAACTCCCTCACCTGCAAATCTCTTGCGGAGGCTGCGGTAATCGTCCAAAGTCTTCTTATCCATGTTTACTGTAACGTTAACCTGCACTCCAGCATCTCGCAAGTTTAGGATGCCTTGCACAGCCTCATCAAACGAGCCTTGGCCGCCACGTTTTGGTCGCCTGCAGTCGTGCAGTTGCTTGCAGCCGGCTAAAGCAGCCATTGTGGTTGTAACTCTGCTTGCCGCAAGACGCACCGCCTTTTCTTGATCAATCAAAGTTGTGTTTGAGATGAGTTCAGCGCCGTATGCAATACCACGAGCATCACAAAACGCAATAAGCTTAGCCGAGAGAGACTCGATGGTATCGATGCTGATAACCGGCTCGCCACCATACCACTGTACGTGCAGATATTTAAAGTGATCGCGTTGGTAAATTTCACCTACAAACCAAAAGATCCTGTCCAATATCTCTGGTGTCATCGCGCCTGAAATACTTTGATTCTTCTCGTAGCAGTAAGTGCAAGCCAAGTTACAATCATAACTTGGCGCTATACAGAGGGCTAGAAGATCTTTGCTGCGAACGTCTTTGTCAAACTGCTTTCGCTGCAAATCATAGTCTGCTTGCGCGTTATGGGTCATGATCCCGGCATTTAAAAACGCTTCTGAGAATTGCTTTCCGCCTGCCTCAAGATCAGAGTAGGCATCAGCGCTTAAAACAACGAGCGACGAGCGTAAAGTGTTAAACACCAGATATTCATCTGCACCGTTTTCTACCACTACGTTAAAAGGTGAAAGCTCCATTATGCACCCCTCATAATACTGCCCAATACTTGGTTTTATTAGATTCTACGCGATTTTATGCAATTTGATAACTGTGTCAGGAAACTGAAAGTTCTTCAATTTCCATCTAGATTTTTCTATATTTTCTGTAGTATATTCATTCAACTTTGTATTAATTCTCTGCATTGTTATTCAGAATGGCTGCAAATGAAAAAGACGTTTTTGAAATTATTCATCTCGCTAGCTCTCTCGCTTTTGTTTTTCTTTGTTCTTCTTATTGCAGTTAACGGAAACCTCTATTCCTATTTGGCTGGGCTTCTTGGATATGAGGTTATGGACAACCGAATACTTGTTTTGGTGTTGGCGCTCATTCCAACTGCACTGCTCTTTACAAATATCTACCAGCTACTAAATAACAGAATCCACAGATTCTTTATTAGAGCAGAAATAATTCTGTATATATTGGCACTGTTTGCCATCGTCATGTTAAAAGCTCGTGGCTATTCTGCTATCAATTTGGACATAACCGGCCTTTACTTCCAGATTATCGAATTCCCGGAACAAGTTGTTTTGAATCTGCTCTTATTCATACCTGCAGGTGCACTGCTGTTTAAGTTTGTCAGATCGCCACTTAAAGCCTTGGTTATTGCCCTAGTGTCGATCATTGTAATAGAGACAGCTCAGCTTGTATTTAGCCTTGGAGTTTTTGACGTTGTAGACATCTTTGTAAACATGCTCGGACTTTCTCTTGGCTTCATGACAGTAAACATTTCCTATGACGCAGGGTTTAGCGTTGCCGCGATAGACAGCAAGTATTTGAAAATTAAGAAAGCACGGCTGCCTAAAGATGCCGCTCCTGTAGAAAACCTCACAAAGCGCTTGAGAAACAAACTTGCTTTCACTGGTGTAACTTATTTTGTGCTCTGCTTGGGCATCGCAATAGGATTTGCCTTTTATGACTATCAACCGTATGTACCTCAAGGCGAAGCTACCTATACCTACTCTGATAAGACTTTAAATGCCTTGCCCACAGCAACCATAAGCACTGATTACTTAAAGAAAACTATTGAGGACATGAATAAAGTCTCGATTGATAACGCAATGTCTTCTTCAGATTGGGTGCAGGTAAGCGAAAACGGCTTTCTTAGTTCTAGCGGCAGAGTATCAAACTATGATAATTGGCATACAGAGACCGGTAAGCAATATTATGGACTCACGCTTAGCATAGAAGAACAGATTTCCGGCATTTCTGTTACGCACGAAGTGCCGCTTATAGTTGACGAATATACCACGATTATATGCGATGGGCTGACATTTAAACTCTCTGACTTTGGTACCGTTGTTGCCAACTCTCATTACTTCAGACTACAGGCAGTTTTTTCTCTGCAAGATGGATGGTTCAAAGCCGAGAAGTTAACGTTTAAAAGGACAAATGAGCAAGAGTTACAGTATGGGTACTTTAATTTTTCCGAGTTGACAAAAACCACCCTCGAAACCAAAAAGCAAAAATCTGCAATACTGATGGATATAAGGTCTGATGGGCTTTGTACAATTGATGCAATCGCAGACAGTTTTTATGAGGATTACCTGTCCGGCGATGTTTGTTTTACGGCAGTAATTAATGATGTTTTTGGTAACGCCCTTATTCGCCACACGTTCGTAGTCTTCTTTGAAGAGAAGTATTCTCAAAAACTTCTCGACACCTTATCTGCTGATGACAATCATGTCCGCTTCAGCTGCACACTCAAAGATGGCAGGCTTTGCTTTGTAGATACTGTTTAGACTGATACAATAACTTTCACATAGATATATATGCAAGGGAGGTATAATATGTTCAAATACGTTGGCAGCGCAGTGGAGGTCGAATACTCTACCGGTTATCACTTTAAGATCGAATATCTTTCGGAAAACACGATGAGATGGACATCGCTTAGCCAAAGAACTGACGGCTTACCGATGGTGGGTGAAGAAACCTACTATCTGCATGCTTTAGCAGAAGAGATTTATGCAATCAGCTGGATCGAAGACTCCGGAGTTGTTGTGTCACAAACATTGGATCTGGATAAAGGTGAGGTTTACGCTTTCATGACTTGGGACGACCCTCAAGGCAGAGGCGGAAAAGCTATGTTAGCTCACAGTGGTACAGCCAAGTTGCTCTGAATCGCATAAACTCCATATATTTCGTGAGCAGATTTTTTCGATAGCTGCTTTATACTTAGCATGCAAATAAGCTGCAAGTTGGGCTTTGTCGATAAAAGGGAGATGTATGCGATGAAGAACGAACGTGTCTACAGGATGTCGTTTTCAAGTGTTTATCCACTGCTGGTTAATAAGGTAGAGAAAAAGGGGCGTAACCAAGCAGAAGTTGATACTGTTGTATGCTGGCTTACCGGTTATGACAGCGTCGGACTTAAAGAACAGCTAGACGCACAAGTTGATTATGAGACCTTCTTTAACGATGCGCCCTTAATGAATCCCAACGCAGACAAGATCACCGGTGTAGTCTGCGGTGTGCGCGTAGAAGATATTGAAGACCCCATCATGCAAAAAGTGCGCTGGCTGGATAAGCTGGTAGATGAGCTGGCTAAAGGTAAAGCAATGGAAAAGATATTGCGAAGTTAGGCGCAAGAATTGCCCCCAGACAATTCCAATCATCCGGGGGCTCTGTGAAATCTGTTAGCTCTGCTTCATTCATGCTGTATTTGCAACAGGTTTCTACTTCTCGTCTTCTGACTTGTCTTTAGAATCAGAAGTTTTTGTTTCTTTCGTATCTTCTTTCGGAGTTTCTTCTGCAGCCTCTTTTTCCACACTTGGCTTAGCCGCTACTTCTGAGACTGTCGCATTATCTTCTTTAGCTTGTGTAGTATCGGTCTCTTTGGATTCTGCTTTCGCATCAGGTTCTTCTGCCTCTGCTTTCTTTGCTTCTTCTTTAACGCTGTCAGCATCAGCTGGCTCATCAGCTATCGGCTGATTTATCGCTTGCGAGTCTTCTGCATCTGAAGAATCAGAGTCAACTACTTCATCAGCTTCTGTAGCCTCATTAGAAGGTTCATCCTCTACCGAATCGGTAGCTGGCTGCTCCACTACGGGTGATTCTTCATCATAAGTAGGAGTTTCAACCGACTCTTCAGTTGGAGCTTCTGTTGCAGGTTGATCTCCGGCAGGAGATTCAATTGGATTTTCATCATTAGGCTTATCAGACGGAGTCTCTATAACTTGATCCGCCGGAGCCTCAACAGGATCTTCCACTGGAATCTCTACAGGTTTTTCAGTAGGCATATTGACAGGAGCCTCTGTTGGGATTTCAATAGTAGGTATCTTTGCAATTACCGGTGCAGCTTTAGGTTTTTGTGCAGGTCGGAAATTATATGTCTGTGCATCTTGACCTGCAACGGCGGCGACACTTAACGTATAGTCTCTGGTGTATGCAAGAGAAGTAAAAGTGCTATATTGACCACCAGATGTGGTTATTGTTAGCCTGTCATTTACGACATCTTTGCTAATTGCAGTTATAGGCCAGTTATAAACCGTGCATTTAAGAGCTAGATTTGACATGCTTAGGGCATCCCACCAAGCATCGGTTGCATTATTCACACTGATGGTAAAGCTATTATCTCCACCGTAAGCACTTACCATTGAGATACTAATTGGCAAAATCACTTCTTCTTCCCACTGAGCATAAAGCACTACATCTTGAGTAATTGTAAGTGTGTCTCCCGCAGCATATGCGCTTCCTGCGCCGTCTTTATCTGTGTTCCAATTTCTAAATGTGTAGCCTTCACGAGTCATAGTGTCAGCGCCTAGTACAGTTGCACTTGCATCTGCTTCGTATTTAGCGCTATCAGTTGGAGCATCTTTGCCGCCATTAGCGTTGTAAGTTACGCTGTGTTTAACTACTTCATCATCTTTAGCAGGATCCTCATCCGTTGGTTCATCTTCACTTGGCTCATCTTCACTTGGCTCATTTTCAGAGTTACCGGTGTCGTCGTTGCCATCTCCGGTATCATTGCCGATATCTCCGGAGCTATTGCTGCCCTCATCATCATTGTTGTTTCCCGAGTCATTATTCGATGGTTCATTTATTATGGGGCTCTCAGGCTCTGTTGCAGGTACTTCAGGAGTTGCATTGGAGTCTTTATCGACTTCGTTATTGCTGTCGCTACCAGAATTATTGCTGCCGTTATTTCCGGAATTCTCATCGGTATCATTGCCTGAACCATCGGTGCCATTTTCCGAGTCTTCATCGGTGCTATTACCCGGCTTGTCTCCCATGCCGTCATCGGGCTTAGTCCCAGAGCCATTATCCGGATTGTCTTCGGAACCTTTATCGGGAGTATCCTCAGAACCACCATCACCGGATCCGTTGTCATTGTCGATGTCTGTTCCGTGATCGGGCTCTTCATTGGGTTCTTCATCAGGTTGGTCTTCAGCACCATCACCGGTGTCACCATCGGGCTCGTCGGTGGAACCATTGTCGGGATCATCTCCGGAGTCTCCCTCAGAACCATTACCATATCCCCCCTCGTTGCCGCCACCCGAGTTGTTGTTATCCGAGTCGCTTCCGGTGCTGTTGCCTCCCTCATCATCGCTTAAGCTGCCGGCATCCTCAACTGCATCTGTCTCTTCAACAGACTCTTCAGTTGCAGGCTGCTCCTCATCCTCAGCATCAGGACTCGCGAGCGGAACTGCCGAGTCCTCAATCTGCACTACCTCTCCCCAAACATCTGCTTCAACTGAAGCATTTTGGTTAATACAAGAAAAAGGTAGCAATAATCCGATTACAATCGCACAGGCAATCATCAGAAAAAGTATTAAAAAGCGCTTTTTCTTTTTCTCCTTCTCCTCCTCAATTAATTCAACTGTGTTGCTCAATTCAACTCCTCCTTACTGTTTGTTAGTTGGAGATCAGCCAACTAACTCTCCTCATATCAACCAATGCATAACTTGATTTACTAGGTAATATGCGCAAAAACCTTCAAGAATTCATGCACAGTCGAATGTTAGAAACTTCTAACTTTGGGTTAAATTAATCTCTATCCATAAGCCTCCTTTTTTCATCAAAACGATTGGTTATCAAGATACTCCGCGAGAATTCAACGGAGTGGTTAAGTTAGAGAGGACTAACATTATAACAAAATTTCTGTTTCCCGCAATTGTATTTGCAAATATTTGCTTGAATCCGCTAAGCCAAGAAAGTGCTAATTGATGCTTGAGCGTCAGATTCTGTTCAGTTTGCTCCGGATTTGTTTGCTCAGACAAATCTAAGGTAAACTGAGCAAAAAAGGCGCGCAGTAAATAAACCGGTGACTTCCCAAACCGGAAAAATAAATTAGAAAGCATCTGCGAAGCATACGTATATTGAAAAGGTATTAATTTGCTGCCAGATGCTTATTGTCGATACGTTCAGCAAGCCAAGTCTTGATCACAGCTTGTCTATTTATAGCAAGTCTATCAGCTTCGGCATCTAGAGAAGCAATCATCCACTCCGGCAAATCAACGTTCACTTTTCGTGTCTTCCTGTTTATGCGTCGTGCTGTCGTCAAATCCAGATAGTCAACGATATCCTCTTTGCCTTCATCAAATATCTGATCAAGCTCTTCGGCTTTAATTGTTTTGGGCATATAACGTCACCTCTTTCTTTCTCGCTCTACGGACAGAAATCAACCGTATCGCGTTTCCTCTATAGGTTATTACTGCTGTCCAAGTTTTATCTCCTATTGATCCGATGACTATAACTCTCTGCTCGCCTTCATGTGCTACTTGTATCTCTAAACAGTCTTCATCACTCCAAATCTCCTGTGCATCTTCAAAGCTAATACCATGCTTCAGTTTGTTTGCAACACTTTTGCTCAAGTCAAATTCAAATTGCACTGTCCCTCCCTCAGCATTTGTACCCAGTAAGTATCTGATGAATACTTATCAAATACTAATTCTAGCATATTTTTGGTTTCATAATTAAGTCACGTACTCGTATGTTCTTTTGAAATCCATGGTCAGAAGATGGCGCCGTATCAAAAGTATGGGCATAGCCCAGATTGTCATTCTCGCAAAACCGGAAATCGAAAATAAACAGTTAACATTATGTGAAATACTTAAGGAGTTTTCGTCACACGACTTTTTATGCAGCCCCATCCTCTATGACAAAATTAATAGTTTTCTTTTGCTCATTAGCGTTAACAAGCGTAGAATTGCGTAAGCTTACAGGAGGGAAACCTTGTGTCCAAAATCTACAAGTATGACGCAACCATTCAGTCCGCAGATAACGGTGGTGCTTACGTTGTCTTTCCCTACAATATCCGCGAGGAGTTTGGTAAAGGTCGCGTTAAAGTGCACGCCACATTTGACGGTGAGCCATACGAAGGCAGCATAGTAAACATGGGTGTGAAAAATGAAGATGGATCGACATGCTACATCATCGGCATTTTAAAAAACATCCGAGAAAAGATAGATAAACAACCCGGCGACAGCGTTCATGTGATTATTATAGAGCGTCTTTAAGAAGGAAGTATTTATGATTGCTTCCTGTGAGAATATACGCGGTTATCAGAAGAACAATGTAGTTAACTTTTGGTTTAACACACTAATTTGAAAAGTGTGGCACAAGCGAATCCTTGCTTGTGCCACTTAGTTTGCTGCAGCCAGTTGTTTAGTTTACATGCTTAGGTTGCGGGACAGGTGGAGCGCCAACAATCTTAACTGTTAGCCAACTTGAAAGCGGGTCGACCATTATGCTTGCTATGTAGCTTGGAGCCCATAGATAAGGTATGGGTTTAAACCAAGCGTTTAGGAATGCATTCAAGTCACCTGTCATTGCTGCATCTCCCGGATATGGTGCACCAAAGACAAAATGAGTTATCGCAGTTATCGCAAAGCACATCACCAAAAGCATGATTGTAATTATCGACATGTTGCGGAGCAGTATCTCAGACAAGCTACCTGGCTGAGCACCTAAGCCATGTGCGATTTTTACTGCAATTGGTCCTACGGGAACTATAGTTGCAAATAGCGAACCTACTACAGCACCAATTGCGGTGCACATTGGCACGATCGTAGTAAAAGTCATGACATTTACGTCGCCGCCAAAGGCAACATTCATGTAAATACTAACAACTATTGACACAACGACAGAAACCCAAAGAGCAGAAAAGAACGAGAATAGTACTTTTTTCATGGATGATCTCCTACTAAACGGTTTGAGTAATTTATATCGAGAATTTCTTCTTATGTAGATGGTAAGTTTGGTGCGCCGGGACTTTTTGGTGGGCCGGAAGGAGGCGTTGGGGCACTTGGTACGCCGGGAACTTTTGGTGCACTAGGAGCAGACGGAGCCGCAGGTGCACCGGGTGCTCCATGAGCCTCCGGAGTTCCTGTGGCATCTACTACCTGAGATAGATCGGCTCCACATTCTGCGCACTTTCGCGCACCAAGTTTTGCCTCCGCACCACAATCTGGGCAGAGGTTCTTCTGCATTTCTACAGTTGGTGGTCTAAAGCACATGGTATTTCCTTTCTTGCTATTGGGCAGACGGTCGCAAGCGACCGCCCACTCAATGCCCAAAATCATCTAAATTAACATGGAGTTTTAATCAGACGAACGTCGCCAACATTTAAACCGTCACGCACATCAAGACATGAGATAGTCTTGGTATCAAAACCGTCTTTTGAAAGTGTAAGAGCATATACTCCCGGCTCAACACCTTCAATACGAAACTCACCCAACATGCCACTTTGCGCACAGTAGGCAATACCACTAGCTTGCCCCACCAACTCCAGATCCACTTTCTCTAAACACATATCTTCAGATGGCGAATACACGGCTCCGGCAACAAAAGGTCTGGGCAGATTAACATAAGCTATATGTGGAGAGGTTCCCAGCTCAGGATGCATGCGTTCTAGCGGTGCATAGAGGTTTTCTTCGCAAAGCTCGTCTTCGTCAACATATCTCAAAGCATCGGTCGGACAAGCGTTTACACAGCGAGGTTTTTCCCAACCTCCGTCAATGAGATGTGCACACATGGTGCACTTTTGGCAAACCTTTGACTCAACATTCTCGTATATCACGCCATAACCACATGCATCTTTACACTTACCACAGCCGGTGCACTTGGTTGGGTTGATCAATACGATGCCGTCTTCGCGCTTATAAATTGCACCATCCTCACAAGCCGCCATACAAGAAGGCTGCTCGCATTGCTGACAAATAATTGGCACACGATTAAGCCTCATTCGGTTACCTGTAGCAGCCTGACTCTCCTCAATTTTAATCCAAAACTGCCCACTGCCTTGCTTGGCAGCAATCGGACTCCAATCGTTATCGCAATGTTCATCTTTACAAGAATTTTGACAGTTGCAGCACTGAATGCAGCGGCTAGGATCAATAAGTATAGTCTTCATTTTATTTAGCCTCTCTATTCCAAGAACTCCACTTACCGGCAAAACCATCCGGATACTCAGCAGCCAGCGCGGTCAGATCAGCCTTCTCGACATCAAACAGTACCGAGTTAAATGCGCCGCCAACATGGTGCACGGATTGCGGGCCGGCATATGACAAGCAGTTGCCGTCTCCCGAGCGATCTAGCGCGCCAATTTCCGACTTCATCGGATCATTCCAGGCACCATAAGACATCCACGAAACGCCGGGCATAATACGATCAGAAATTACAACACCGGCCAAAATCTCGCCGCGGTCATTATATGCACGCACAATATCGCCTTCGATCAAACCGCGCTCAGCAGCGTCTTTGGGATTTAACATCACAGGTTCATATGGATAATCGTCCGGACCTATGACCTTATAGTTTTCAGCCAACCACTCGATCTTGTCGTACTTACCATGAAAACGGAACTTGGGATGTGCCATAAGCATCTGCAGAGGGTACTCACCGCGTTTCTCGTCAAAGCGCCCCTCAACTTCGGGGATGTAGTGCGGCACGCAAGGAATCTCAGGGTTATCGTAACCATAAAAAGCGTGGATAAGTGTGGAGTAGATCTCAACTTTTCCGGTAGGTGTTTCCATCACGTTCTTGCCACCGGGCATCGGTGCCGGCACACCTACAGGGTTTTCATAGAAGAAAGCAAACTGCTTATGCGGTTCGTAGTCGGGCAGATTTGGCCACACAAAGTAACCCTTTTCTTTAAACTCGTCATAGCTCATTGGGATCTCGGTGCGGGCAAACATCTTTTGCAGGATGGTTTCTTCGGTGTTGCCCTCCATGAAGTCTTCGCCACGCCCTAAGCGCTCGGCAAGCTCGGCAAAGATGTCTAGGTCGGTCATGCTCTCGCCCAAAGGCTCGATGGCTTTTTGGTTGTATACGGCCGAACGCAAAGAGTTATAGGATGGGGGCACGTATTGTCCAACAGATCCGGGTTCGGTAATGTCTTGGCGCTCAAAAATAGTGGTTATGGGAAGCACCAGGTCAGCGTAGCGACAGTCGCGATCAAACCAAGGTGCGGTAACCACAAAGGTCTCCAGCCCCTCAGCTAAATAACCCTTGAACTGGCGCTTGTTGTCGGGCGGATTGGTGAGCGTAGAACCACGCTGCCACAACAGTTTAATCTCTGAGCAACCGGGCATTGGGTACTCAACCTCATCAAAGAACATCT
The DNA here is from genome assembly GCA_002293265.1 of Eggerthellales bacterium UBA948. Lineage (GTDB taxonomy): Bacteria > Actinomycetota > Coriobacteriia > Coriobacteriales > UBA8131 > UBA8131. Next base: position 23,748 of record DBCW01000010.1, on the reverse strand, counting down.
CCGGGCCAAAGTTATCGATGTGACCGCCACGCCATTTTTGCGGCGCTTCGTACATGCATTCCATGAACTTGGTAAACGTAATTTTTGCCGGTACAGGATTGGGAAAGTACTTGTCCAGCACCACATTCATGCCACCGTCTGCATATCCGGTAGGCCCCAATTGACGAGCATCGTATGGACCGGAAAGCGAAAGACCGGTGCCGATAATATTAGATCCCGGTTTGCCCAAACCCTGCATCATGGCTAAAGTGCCGGTCATACGTGCAAACTCATGACCGGAAGTGCGACGACAGGCTCCGCCTTCCATGACCCAAAAAGATGTTGGTCGACTAGCCCAAGCCTTAGCCAAAGCAACGATCTTGCGCGCTTCAATGCCACAGATCGCCGATGCCCATTCAGGAGTTTTTGCAACACCGTCAGGTCCTTCACCCAAGATATAGCTCTTGAATGACAAACCGGGTCGTACAGTTTTAGGCAATACCTCACGCCAAGCAGGATGAGCAGCAAGATAGTCTTCATCGTAGTTACCATCAGGCATGTGCTCTTCATCAAAACCGATGCAGTGAGTGTCCAGGTATTGCTTGTCGTAGGTGCCATCCATTATCCACTGATAAGCAATGCCGGCAGCCAGTGCGTTATCGGTACCCGGATATATTTGTAACCAAATGTCAGCAGCAGCCAAACCGGTCTCATTTAGTAGCGGATCTATGAGAATGATGGTCTTGCCCAGCTCTTTCCAGTACTGCCACAAACGTGCGGTATCGATTCCGTTGTATACGTTATGAAACATCGGGTCATTTCCCCAAAGAATGATTAGCTCAGAATCGTTGGAGATGTCTTGCACGGTATCGGCTGCCGGTGGCAGTCCGTGCCCCATCCAAAATCCCCAAAGGAACGGCGCGCCACAGGCCCAACCTTCCCAAGAGTTTGGTGTGAACTCCAAGTATGTACCGCCGATCATATCGCGAAAACGATACAGATCACTAAACAGATAATGTAAGGAGCCCCATTCAGGATGTGCGCTGTGCGAGTAACAAAGCGCGGAAGGCCCATACGTATCCAAAATGCGATTGTACTCATCTTCGAGAATCTTAAAAGCTTCATCCCAGCTGATACGCTCATAACCACTTTTACCACGGTTTCCGGTATTGCGCTCGCCATACGGATCCCAATCCACTCGCTTTTGTGGATACAAAACGCGCTGTTCGTAAGCCATCTTTTTAGAGGTAATACCCCACGGCAATACCGGCGCAGTCCTAGGAGGCTCATAGGATTTTCCGTTTACATTGAGTTGCCACGGAACAACATCTTCCTCAGCAAAAGTCATCGGCTCAACGCGGATAATCTTCTCGTCCCTTACGTGAACAAACAGTGGCCCCGCTGTTGAGCAGGTAGTAAAGCGCTTAACACCTGCGTTGGGGTCGAGTGTTGCAGTCATGCCTTTCTCCTTTCGTTAGTTTTAAGCGGCTC
>DBCW01000010.1:0-22162 GCA_002293265.1 Eggerthellales bacterium UBA948 | reverse complement strand
CCGGGCTGTTGGATCTTTCGTTAATACACTAATCCAAACACATGCTCATAATTGGTGCGCATATTTACTGCATTATCATGTAGACTTATTGTCTAAAGGTCAGTCCGCTGAGAAGATGATTTCTTAAAACTCCTGTCGTTCTGACAAGGCTACTAGGGCTTTTACAAGGTATGGGCGAGAGTATGACAAGTATCAAAAGTGCTGATGAAAGCGCTGTTTTTGCTCAAAGTACCGAAATTGCTGCCGCGCGTGATCTGCGGTTTGTCTCTCTGCTGGCTATTATTGGATTTGCCTGTTTTTGGGCAGGAATCATTACCGTTGTAGCTTCAGCGGTGTTTGCACCAAGCGGCATGGAAGAATTTGATGTCTTTTTTGTGCACCTGTTGTTCTTTCTTGGCTTTGCAGGTGTTCAGTTTTTGTCTTACACAAATATTTTAAATCGAGTATCAGAGGAGCTTTTTCAGCGTATTGCAAGAATAGCTGCACTGGTTGCAACGATTTTGCTTATTGCAAGGGCAATTTTATCACTGCTGGTTTTCCCCGACTTACTATTGCCGGCAAGAGCAGAAGCGCTTTGGTTTGCCTTTGGTCTTGCATTTGGACTGCTGCTAAACATATGGGGAATCACCTGGACACAACTTGATGCCGAAAGACCTGACAACCGTCTATCAGCATTAAGCATCACAGCATCTTTATTATTGGCAGTAGCTCTTAGTGTAACCATGTTGTTTGCCCCACAACTTTTAGTAATACTGGTATGTGCGGTCCTTATTATTGCCGCTATTGTTCTACAGGCTTACTGCGAAAGACAGTTCCCGACCATAGAAAACATCGATGTAAAGCTTTCCAGGCAACGCCTGGAGCTATTCTCACGCAACATGCTCGCCCCACTTCTTTCCGGAGCCATACTTGGAACGGCACTGGCCTTTTTGTTTAACCTAGAAATCTCCACACTACCCTTCGACCTCGCCGCCGATTCATCTCTGAGTTTCTCCATGCACAGCATCATACTTATCTCCACGGCTATTGCAGCAACAATCCTAGCAATCACATTGCTGCTTTGTAAAAGCACTCCTCGCTTTTCAACTTTTGAGCGTTTCATCTTTCCCATCTTTGGCGCAGAACTTCTGCTTCTGTCATTCCTAGATGGCACACCAAGGCTGTTTGTCTTGCTGGCAATAGTCACAAATGCTGTTTGTTATTTTATTATGCATTGGAATGTGCTAGTCGCCCTATCTTACCGACTACATTTGCGCGCCTCTTACCACTACGCGCAAGGTCTGATTTCGCCACTTGGCGGAATTGCGCTTGGCTGGGGTGCTGCAAATACATTACTACTTATCTCGCCTCTTCAAACCTCTGAGACAACACAAGTTGTTTCACTGACTTTAGTGTTTATGCTGCTACTAGTAGTTGCAATAACGCCTTTTGCATCTAACAAAGAGGTAGAGGCAATAGCCAACATAGATAACGCAATAGACTTTGACGAAAAAGCAAATGCCGATAAAAGCGGACACTGGCGAAGCAAAGTCGAAAGCGTCTGCGAAGCACATGCTCTCACTCCACGAGAAAAAGAAGTGTTCTTCTTCCTAGCCAAAGGTCGCAACACCGAGATCATCGCAAGTCAGCTGTTCATCTCCACACACACCGTAAAAACCCACACCGCACGCATCTACCGCAAACTACTAATAAACTCTCAACAAGAACTAATAAATAGGGTGGAGGAAGCATCTTCAAATCAATGAAATAGATTCTCTAACCAAAACAGTAATATGAGTTGCTGCTGCTTGTTCGCAAGCATAAATAGAGGCGCGAGCAGATTAATATTACATCATGAGAATATCCATTCCCAAGCGGGAATAACTGTTATGTCTCCTTCCTCAAAGCTTAGCTTTTGGCTAACACCCTCGAGCACGATGATTGTACTTTTTCGCACTCCACACTGTGCCATCGCCAACCGCAGTGCTCTAACTTCGCGCTCTTGAGTCTCTTTATTATTATAATCAGCGAATACTTGTATAAGCTCAAAACGATCACGATCAAGAGCATCTCCTACCGCAAAGTCTACTTCATAACCTCCGGTAGCTGTCTTAAATGTTGAAATTAAATGATCTATACGATGAGGAGATCTTCTTCTTAGCTCTAAGTACACAACAGCTTCAAGACGCTGTCCCAAATCTTCACTAGAAGCAAGAGAGTTTGCGTATGCGAGACCGGGGTCGATGGCATACACTTTTGGTGAGATATTGGAATCAGTTTCAAGTGTTCGAGAATATGGACGAATTATCGAAAGAAGAAAGGCATCTTCAAAATATCTAAGAGCATCGCTTAATGTTGCTCGACTAACTTTTGCTCCTTTAGATCGCAACAAAGCCGCACATTTTCGCAGCGATAGCTCCCGTCCGCTTCGCGCAAGCGCTTGCCCGGAAAAAAGTGAAACGGCTGTGGGATTGCTAAGATTGTGCCTCTCAATAACATCTCTGGCAACAACTAACTTTGCATAGCCTTGCAATATGCTTATTGCCAGATCAGATCTTTCATTCTGTATGGCAGGAAATCCACCTTGAGACAAGTATTGTTCAAAAGCGTTTTTTAGCGCATAGGTTTCCGTTGAGGTGAACGGCACCTTTGGTGATAACCCATTGTGAAATCTAAAATACTCGGCAAAACCAAGTGGATGCAATTCGCTGGTCAATGCTCTGCCTCTAAACTCAGTGGATATCTCAGCCGATAACATATGAGCCGAAGATCCACTTACATATATACTTGCCTTTTCTGTATCTACAACACGTCTTAGCCAAAGACCCCAGTTGGGAATGTCTTGTATCTCATCAAGGAAAAAATATGCCCCTTCAGTCTTAGCCCTTGGGTTTATCTCATAAAAAGCTTCGAGTACAAGATCGCCTATAGCCGGACTAAGTGGTCTCAAACGATCATCTTCAAAGTTGAAGTATAAAATGTTTTTTTGAGACACACCTTTCTCAAGCAAGGCGTTGATTTCTTGGAAAAGCCGATACGTTTTTCCGCTACGCCGCATTCCTACAACAACATTAACTAGGTTTCCGGCTTTTGGAGTACGAGGTTCTCCTAAGCTTAAATCACGCGGAAATATTGGCGCATAGGTCTCAAGTGAGAAATCGAGAATCTTCTGTTTTATCAGCGGTTTTAGTGTTTCCATTTTATACTACTTCCTTTCTCAAGAAATAGTATAGCATAAAGTGGCTTTTACTGAGAGCCACTTTTGTATGTTATTGGCTCTTTGTTAGAGCCACTTTGCACTGTTAAGTAAGCGCACCTTAATTGATTTTTGCCAATTCTTTCTCGACTAGTCTTCGCAAAAACTCAGATCTAGTCTCTCCCTTAGAAGCCGCACGCTCATCAAGAGTGAGAATCTTTGAATATGGGAGTCTAAAACCAACCGCCACTCCCACTTCTTCATCAATTCGCGGTCTGCCCATCGTAGCCTTACCAAACTTGCCCTTAAATGACCCTTCTTCATACTCTCTTGCCATTTTGTCAAACTCTTTTTCATCAATGACTTTTCCGTCAGCTCGTGTGACTTTCATAGCTCTCTCCTTCCTGTAAGCTCTTCCAGCATTCTGGATGTTGGCGGTGTTAGCGCATGGTATATATGCCAATCCATTTCCTTAGTTCGAGTTGCAACCATTTCTATCTGCCTGCCTTTGCCATCACATCCGATCGGAATATACTCATGAGGACGATCAAACCGAGGCTTTGTTATGAGGCAATTATTCCAAGCAATTTTAACATCACCCTCGGAAAGCTCCGGATGCCTTTTTATCACTCTATCATTTATAACTACTCCATCCATATTGTACCACTTTCGTTAACGAATGTCTTAAAGCATAATACATATTACTATAACACTAGATATTATTACTTTATACTATAGGTTTATTATTTCTATGTTATATACTTATTAACTTAGCTGCTGGATAATTTATTAGGCAGGCTGGAGTGCTAAAGCACGCTTTAAAGCTAAGCCTTGCTGCTCCTCTTTCTTCTCTTGGCTAACACCATTAACGAAATTCCGCCTACCACCATACCCAATGCCGACAGCATCAACATAAATCCTGTTGGGTCGCCTGTTTTGGGCATACCTGCGCCTGTGCTTGCGCTTGTTCTTTTTGCGAATTCGGCTTCCAGCTTGTGGTTAGCTTTAACATTTTCAAACGTGTAAGAAGTTTTTGCTCCAACGCTTTTTCCGTCAACAACCACATTTGCAACTCTATAACCCCTGCTTGGATTAATCACTATGGATAAGCTCGAGCCTTCTTTGACACTGATATTTCCTATTGGAGAAACACTGCCATTTTCACCTGCAGTAGTTGTGACAGCATATGTTGCCAGAGTATTGCCGCCATTACCACCGCCGTTGTTGCCGTTGCCGTTGCCGTTGCCATTACCGCCGTTGTCAACTTTGCCATCGCCGCTGTTGTTGCTGTTGCCGCCGCCATTGCCGGTGTTGGTATTGCCGCTGTTGTTGCCACTGCCGCCGTTTCCGCCATTATCGCCGCCATTATCATCGTCAGCTGCAAACCACACAGAAATGCTATAATCCGCATCCACGCTCTCAAACGTATAGCTCGTACCTAGAGCTTGTGCCTCTGACAAGGTGATACTTACTCCGTCTACCTTAATATCTGCAATCTTGTAGCCTGCATAGGGGTTTATTGCAAACGAACGTGTGTCGCCAACATCCACGCTTACTTCTCCTGTAGGCGATATGGTTCCACCTTTTGTTTGCGTGGCAGATGTAATTATGTAGGCACTTCGTGAAAAGTTAGCAGTTACATTTACATCGCTACCGGGCATCTTAAACTCAAGAGGGTTGACGTTTTTATCAACAGATAAAAGATTTGTGGTCCAGCCGCTAAAGGTGAAAATGCCTTTTGCATTTGCACTGATGCTGATTTTGTCACCGGCCGTATAAATACCGGACTGGGTGCCGCTTACTGTTCCGCCTCTGCTCGCTTCCACATTGAGACTAAAAGTCTCTTGAGCTAATGCATATGCACTAAACTTGGCGCTTCTTACAATTACGTATCTGCCGTCTTGCATGTAGTATTCACCATCGGCATTTGCACTTTCAAGCATACGCTCTGTGCTATCGTCGTGTACGCGGTACACACCATCAAAAGTTCTGCCATTCATCTCGCCTGCAAGTGGCACCACAATATTTAGCAGGTTTGGCAAAAGCTCTGTAAGTTTTTCTACACTTATAGCTAAACCGGCACTGTTGTAAACCGTTTTAGTCACTGTGATCTCAAAGCTTTGTTTTAGCTTTTGCTTGTTTGTATTGGCTATCTCTTCAAGCGCCGTGTTATCAATAACGTCGCCGGCACTTACCTTGAACTCTACTTTTCCACCTAAAGCTATCGTGGCACTGTCTTCAGATGTATAAAGCTTGCTATTTGCAAATAATTCTGTAATGCCACTCACTACAATATTTGGAGCACTTCCGGTAACACTAACTTCACTATGAAACAGCTCTTTTCCAAATATGATTTCGGGCAGCGTTTGCGGGTCTTTGCTTAGAGAAGTGCCGATTAAATGCTTGTGCGTCAGATTCTGCTCAGTTTGCTCCAGCTCTGTTTGAGCAGGCGACGGCACTACCTGGCGTAATGTCGTTGCCTGCTCAGACATAGCTGGGGCAAACTGAGCAGAAGATGGCGTGCAATGATTAAATCGGTGCTTCCATAGCCTTGCTACATCAATGTACGCGCCTTGTGTGATCTTGCGTCTTCCATCGTCGGCAACTACGTTATACCAACCGCTTTTGATGTCTTCAAACGTATAGTTAACAGTCTCACCCGGCTGTATCTCTAAAGTGATCGTTGGTGCTACGGTTGTACTTCCCTCTTGCAAAGCCACCACTACGCTTATCGGCTCAGCAGTGTTGTTTGTAATGCCACCACCAACATCTGTTGTGTGAGTATCATCGTCTGAAGAAGCAGCTACCATAAACGAAGCGCCGGACTCACTCGACAATTTGTCGGGAGTCAAGTTTGTAGCAAGCAGAGACACTTCATATAACTCGCCGGCATTTAGCCAATCCCTTGGTATTACAACTTCGATACCAATAGCGTCTGTGTCCACATTGCCTTGCCTATAGACCTGTGTCCAAAGGCCACTACCCTTTGCCCTAATCTTCATTTCAATATTGTAGTTATGTTGAGTAAATCTAACACTTCCTCTTAACACCACGCTTCCGTCAGATTTAACTTCCGGCACTTGCAAATAGCTTACAGGTGCAGTAGCCCAAATTGCATAAAGCGTGACATTTGATCCATTATCTCCCAAACCTTCATAGCTGCGCCCATCGATCCTTTTAAGCACAAAGCTGTCCCCGGCTTGATATGTTGCACTGATTGCAGACAGACTTTCTGACCAGCCCACAAATGTATATCCCGGATTTTGCATCGTGCCTGTTTCAGGCAGAGTAACTTCATAACTGCCGTTTTGAGGAGCTTCGATACTTGCCGGTGCAGCACTTCCGCCGTTTGCATCAAAGCTGAGTATGCGCTTTTCTGCTGTTAACGCATCAGTGCCGCCAACGCTTTCTTCTTCATTTGTCCAACCGTCACCATCAGCATCATCTGCAAATGCCCCATAAACAAAGGTGATTGTCTGCGTGTTTTCTACTCGCCCTGCACCCAGTGTAGCTAAAGGCACAGCACTAAAGCCAACGGTATTCAATAGCTCCTCTGCAACAGCGGCGTTCGCAGGAACACTCGTACCTGCACCTGCATCTGCACCGGCACCTGCATCTGCACCGGCACCTACACCTGCACCGGCACCTGCATCTGCACCGGCACCTGCACCGGCACCTACACCTGCATTTACGCCAACAAAGTCTCCCGCATACCAACCAAGCAGGGCGTAGCCGTTTAAGTTTAAGCCTGCCTTGTTATATACATCACTTTTAAGAGCGAATGTTTGGCTATCAGCTGCAATTGTTGTGCCGCTTACATCTTTGTACTTCTCAACAATGTATTGATCTTTATCCGGCGTGTCTGCATCCGTTGCGTAGTCATAACTAAAGACAATGCTTTCACCGCTCGCCTCAGTGTTCAGGTTCACCGGAACTACCTGGTTGTATGTGGCAAACGCGTTGGCACTGGTAGCCCCACTATTAAAGTACCATTTCGCTGAAGGTGCGCCTGCACCCAACAAACCATCAAGCTTGGTATACGTCTCACCAAAGTCTTTGGTGTTGTAGTCAGGTGCGCCAAGGGTAAACAGCGAGTTGTAAACGCTGCCGTTAAGCCCAATGTAGATAGTTTTATCTGCGGTATTGCCACCTGCTACATTGCCGCCTTCGCCACTGCCACCAACAACGCCACCACCTACAGCACTACTCTCAGCAGCCCCAACATCACGACGAAGAGAAATATCAACAGCAGACTTAAGCACACTTTGAGTGCCGTCCGCCTTAACACCAATAAAGTTCACAACAACATTGTATTCATCGCCATCCGCTATACCATCGCCATCTGCATCAGGCGCGTAATAATAAATTACATGTGGATAATTCCCGGGATCTGTACCATACCTAAGATCTGCACCATCGATTGATACAGACACACAGCCGTATTGTGGAGCCATAGGGTCATTTGGAAGTGCTGCAAAAGAAACATCGTCGGTATCGGACAGATCAGCAGACGCAAAATCGGCAGCACTTACAATGCGGTAACCTACGGCCACGTATCCGGCTACATCATTTTGGGCAGTTGTGCGCTGATAATTAGCGCTTGTTGGGTCAAACAATACATACGTTGGCGACTTGATCTCGCTTCCGGTAGCACCATTAGTGCCATTCGCATCATAAAGCACATAGTTTTCCCAAACCTGAGCAATTTCTCCGGTACTGCCATCTGCGGCGCTGCCGTAGACCACATACAACTTTTCGCCACCTGCAAGCGGCCAAAAACCTTGCGCATCTTGCGATGTTGCCAACGTAAACTTGGGATCAAAGTCTGCCCAGTTAAGCGCTGTATACTTAACATTTGCATAAGTTGCACTTACAAACGGATCAAAGTCTGCATAATCTTGAAGGTCAACTTCGCTTGCAGCAATGTAGTAACCCAGCGGCTGATAGGTTAAAGCAGTTGGCGGATCGCTTGGCGGCACCGCCTGCTTTATCACTTGCATTGGCACAAAGTGTGCCCCTTGGGTTTTAAAACTTGTAACTGTTTGCGATACTGCACTATCTTTGGGAGCTTCAAAGTCTTCGTAATTATCAGCGTCCGCGCTGCCTGCCGCCACATCTCCCGCAAGCGCACTACCCTCAACGTCTACCCTGTAAGCTCTAAGTGTCACCCATACACCCGCATCCTTAGTGTATTTTATGGAGTAATAGTGACGGTTTTGCTCACCTATAGGCTCTTCGTTGCATATGGAGTTTTCAAGAAATGCACCATCCAATGTAAGCGTTGCCGCTGTATTTGCGCCGGCTGCGCCCGGAGCCATCCAGCTATAAGCATTCTCATAAGTGCTGTTGCCCACAAGCTTTACCTGATCAAAATCTAAACCTGTGGCAAGTGTTGTGAGCACTGTCTTGCCATCCAGGTCATAAGGTATACCCGGAGCTGAGTTTTCTGTATTAAGAACGGGCGTATATGCTAAAAGCGTTGTGTCCGCAGAAATATGCGATACGTTTATGCCGTAAGGGCTAAATACGTTTTTGATGTCTACATGATCGATGGCAGTTGTACTTGCCGCGCCGGAGCCAAATGTAAGCTTAAACCAGTAACGCCCGTTGGCGTTAGCAGGCACAGTTGCACTTGCATTAAATCCATCTGCGCTAAACCCACCTGTAGTAACAATACCCGCATTGCTTGGGTCAGCAGCGTCATACGCTGTGTCAAAGTCAACTGCATCAAGCTTTTCACTTGCATTAGTAAGACCAACTCTTAACCATTTAAGCTCAGAGATGTTTCCCTCTTGATTTGGATCTGTACTGTCCAAACTGATAGTTGCGCTTACTAAGATATTTTGCCGGTCTTGCGGCAAACGCAGCTTACGGGATTGATCAGGTACGCTAAGTACAAGCCCGGAACCTGACGTATTTCCCACTACCATAAAATAAGCCGTAAGCACGCTTTTTGCGTTCAACTCATAAGTTGTACTTGCGCTTTGAGCGCCGCTCGCACCAAATGTGCTGCCGGTATTGTCCGCACTCCACAGCTTAAAAGCAGCGCCGTCATTTGCTGTAGCCGTGACAACAACATCGGTGCCGGACAAGTAGATACCGTCCCCACTTGTTGTCCCTGCGCTATTTGGTAATGCCACAGTGCTCAAAGTGTAATAATCAAGCGCAGTGCTTGTATCGGCGTTATCTACGGTAACGGTGATGCCGGTATTTATTCTGGAGCCCTCAACTCCCTCATAAACTGAATATTTTCCATCAGGAACTGCACTAAACGTAATACTTGCGCTGCCGGCCGTATCCGTATCTGCCGTGGTAAAGTTTAAGCCGTCAGTGCTGAGTGCGAACTCTTTGCCATGGCTTAAAAATGGCTCATCATCCAAATTGATGTATAGTGTGACTATATTGGGAGAATACGTCGCACTCAGAGTTGCACACTCAGCACCGGGTGTAAATGAAGTAAATAATGCCGATGAGTCTGCTATGTTACCAAGCAAACCGGCAGCGACCCAACCACTAAAACGATACCCGTCGATTCGCTGAGTATAGATATCTATCGGCGTGTCAAATGTAGTATCTGCAGTAATAGTTGTATTCCAAGTATTGCCCTCAAAAGATACCTTGCCGCCCTCACTTGGCTTAGACACCAAGGTGAGTCCGCCTTCATAAAACACGCGTTTGAACTTGGCGTAGATAGTTGCATCGCTTGATCCTACCGTAAAGGTAACACTTGCTAAAGTCGCATCAGTCAACTTGCCGGTGCCACTTAAAATCTGCCAACCATCAAAGACCCAGCCGGCAGTAGATGTGGCAATAAGTTCGTGGCTTGTATCAGTATCCCAACCGCCGCCACTCGTGTTAACAACGTTTAATGTGTCTATAAGCTCTACGCCTTTATCTGCGTCGTAAGGTTTAACGGTTATTTGGTGCGTGAAAGCTATGTAACTTGCATTAACCGTAACCGCACCTTCACCCATGTGAACAGTTGCTGTGGTCTTATCGGCATTCTCCAGCAGACCTTGGCCTGTGATCGTCCAGCCTTCAAATCTGTATCCCGCATTAGCAGTCGCACTTACATGCACTTCTGTTCCGGCTATGTATGTACCGCTGCCGGACGTTGATGTGACACTTGCAGGTGAAGACTTGGCTGTTAGCGAGTAATAATTTATGTCTGTGCTTACATCGTCATCTTTAACAACAACGTAAGTACCGGTACTTTTTCTGGAATTGCCCACTTTTTCATAGACTGTGTATGTGCCATTTGCCAAAGCGCTAAACAAAATGCTCGAACTTGGATTTGCGTTTGCGCCTGAAGCCGGCTGCTCGTCTGCCTCAATAAACGTTAGCGTTGACAAATTAAAAAGCAGCAACTCTTTGTTGTGTCCCGCAAAAGCCTTGCCGTCCACCTTAATGTTTACGGTAACTGTATTGGGATCAAAATTTGCGATAAGCTCTGCCGCTTCAGCACCATGAGTAAAGCCGGTATTCAACTTACCTGCATCAGACAAGGAGCCAAGCGCGCCTTTACTTGTCCAGCCCTCAAAGTGATAGCCATTGTTTGCCTGAGCGTAGATATTATTTTGGGCCTGATACGTTGAGGTGGTGCTAACGGTTGTGTCCCAGGTGTTGCCATCCAAAGACACCTTGCCGCCTACACTTGGTAGGGCAGATAGCGATAGCCCGTTTACATATACCTCGCGCTTAAACCTGGCACGAATTATTGCGTCTGTAGCGCCGGCAGTAAACGTGACATTGGTAAGTGTAGAGCTGGAAGCACTGCCTAAACTTCCGCTACCGCCGGGCATTATCTCCCAACCAATGAAGTCCCAGCCTTTACCAACGTTTGCAACAAGGCCATGTGCCGAGTCAGTAGTCCATGAACCACCTGTTGTTATCGAGTTTTCCCACTGCCCTGAGATTACTTGGCTTAAGTCCTCGTCATACATCTGCGTGATGATCGTATGCGGATTGGCCGTAAACTTTGCATAAAGTGAGATATTGGCAGTTATCGTAATAGGAAAACTTGCAGCATTTGCAAAACCTGAGTCTGTATACCAGCCGTCAAAGGTCTAACCCGGTCTGGATATTTCCGGTGCACTTATCTTGCTGCCGTAGCTGACAACGCTTTGCGTTGGCACAGGCAGACCGCCGTTTGTGACCCATGTAATACTTTATGTATCCGGTATCCACTTGGCCCAAAAAGTCTTAGCGCCCGTTTCTGTAGTGCCAATGACAGTTACTGCACTGCCGCTAAATGTTGATGAGGCATACCAACCTCTGAATAAATATCCAGTCTTGGTGTAAGTGGGCAGTGTAGCTCCCACTCCATATGTATAGCCGGTAAGTGCACTGCCTGAGCCGCCATCGGCATTAAGCGTGACACTATAGTAATTGGCGTGTAGTTTGCCGTGATCGTAGTTGCTCCCGCTCCCGGCGTGAAAGTGGTGGAGGCTGCATAAGCGTTGCCGAAGGTGCCCTGGGTACCGCTTTGCGACCAGTGGCTGAAGTTGTAGCCCGTGGCAGGTGTTGCCGTGATCGTCTGTGCGATGCCATAAGACCAATCCCCGCCCGCGGTCACGCTCGCGCCACCGGTGCCGTTCGCGGTGGTAATCCGGTAGCTATTACGCGCGAAGTTCGCGGTCACGGTGGAGTTGCCCGCGCCCATGCTAAATCCGGTAGATGCCGCACCGGAGTTGGTGAGACCGCCCGGTCCACTATTGTGTGACCAACCGGCGAAATACCAACCGGCAGATGGCGATGCCCAAATAGAGGGCGTCGACCCGTAGGCGAAGGAACCGCCGCCGCCGGCCGAACCGCCGCCGGAGGTGGCAGTACTTAAGGTGTAGTAGTTGACGTTCCACCCGGCCCAGAACACTTTATCGCCGCTGTCGGTGGTGGAGATGGAGGACACCAAAGTGCCGTTACCGTCATACCATCCGGCGAAAGTGTAGCCTTCTCTATACCAGTCGGTGGGCAAGGTGGCACCGTAGCCATAGGTGTAGCTCGTGAGGTTGGTGCCTGGGTTGCCGCCGTTGCCGTAGAGGGTGACGTTGTAGATGTAGTTTGCCTCGAAAGGGACGACCTTCGCATACTGAAGCGCAAGGAGCGAGTTTTTCCACTCTGAAGTGTAATAAGGAGAGTTGGAAGGAATGCGAAGAGTCATCGATGAACCTTTGCATTGATAGAATGCCTGCGTATCCACTACAGGCGCCGAAGAAACACGTTTGAACGTCACGTCCAGCAAGCTGCCGTTATTCCAAAACGCATTGCCTCCGATATACTCGAGGCTCTGAGGAAAGACGACTGCCGTTATCGACGACTGCGTAAAGGCATTTCTTTCTATTCGGGTCAACCCTTCGGGAAAAGTAATCGCGACATTAAACCTCACCGAGTCTTGAAATGCGCTCCTGCCGATTACTTTCAAGGTACTCGGTAGACTTAGACCGGTCAGGTTCAAATCCACGGCTGAGGCGCAAAACGCATAATCACCGATCGACGTTATCCCTTCCGCCAGCACGATACGTTTTATATATGTACGATAGTCTGTCCACGGCGCTTTAATCTGTGGAGACGTATTTAAATTGTATTTGGCCATATCCCCCGTGCCGGAAACGGTAAGTGTGCCTACATTTGTGTCAAGACTCCAGGTGAGGTTGCCGCCGTTTATGCCGCACTCTCCACCAACAACAAACCGCGTCACGCTAGTGCCCGGTCCGGTACGCGTCACCGTCACGGTGACGATGGGTGTCTGCACGCCCTGCGCCAATGCATAGCCATCTGCAGGAATTGCAGTAAAGATCGTTTTGCCAAGTGCCCCTTTATAAGATTTATCGGCCGTCCAAGTAACCGGTACTTGTGCTTTCTTTCCATTCACTGTCGCTGCAAGCATCTCCGGCAAGCCAAGCGCATCTTGTGTCTTGGGAGCATCCTTTATGGCGTATTCACGCGTAGGGGTTTCAAGCGCTTCAAAGGTAGTTATTGTCATTAAATCCGATACGTCATTTTCCTTGTCACGAGCTACAGAGACAAGATCGCTGTTGGTGCCACTTGCAGCAACACTCTTAACCTGAGCAATATCTACCGATATCGCATTTACCTGCACCAATGGCAAAGAAATTAGCATTGCCAGTACTATCGACAGCACTTTTGTAAAGTTGTTTCTGAGTTTTCTTGATACACGCAATTTCTGTGCGGCTAAAATTTTGTCTGCTTCGCTCTTATGGCGATCTCCCGGTAACACAATAAACCTCCTATACGATGCACGTCACCTAAGTGAAGCATGCTCCTCTAGCAAGGCTTACTTGTGTCCGGTCTCCCATCTACGTCTTGAAAGCTTGCCCTTCATGCGCAAAGCTTCCATGTAGAACCCACACAATTGCTAACCTGTAATCATATTCATTGTTTTTAACAGAAAGATTCTACAGTAAAGTACACGTACACGCACACACAACAAAAAATCACAAAAACATAACCCCCATTCATCCGGGCGAAAGTCCAAAAAACATAGACACGCCTTAGGAAGTGCCGATTTGTACGTTGCATGGCAGACAGCAAAGAGGCACGAGCCAATTACTGCTCGTGCCTCTTTTTTAATCGTACTACACGCTTTTTGGGCGACAGTTCTTCTAGTAGCAAACTCCTTGCCATTTCATAGCGTCTGCTACTTTTAGGAATCCGGCGATGTTTGCGCCTGCTACCAAGTCGCCTTCCACACCAAACTCTACAGATGCCTCGTATGTTGCTTTGAAGATATCCTTCATGATCTTTTGCAAACGCTCATCTACCTCTTCAAATGTCCATGACAGACGAAGCGAGTTTTGTGACATCTCCAGACCACTGGTTGCAACACCACCGGCGTTGGCTGCCTTAGCCGGGCCAAACAAGATGCCTTTGGATTGGAATACGGCGACAGCCTCAGGCGTGCAAGGCATGTTGGCACCTTCGGCAACTGCCATACAACCGTTAGCAACCAGAGCCTCAGCGCCAGATTCGTCCAGCTCGTTTTGAGTGGCACAAGGAAGAGCAACATCACAAGGAACACTCCAGATTCCTCCGCATCCTTCAAAGAACTCAGCACCTTGAACGCGTTTGGCGTACTCGCTGATGCGCAGTCTCTCCACCTCTTTGATTTGCTTTACAACCTCAATATCGATACCGTTCTTGTCAACAATGTAGCCCGAGGAGTCAGACATGGTAATGACCTTGCCGCCCAGCGTGGTAGCCTTTTGAGCGGCATATGTTGCCACGTTACCTGATCCGGAGATAACAACGGTTTTGCCCTCAAAGCTTGTATCCTTTAGGCCCAACATTTCGTTTGTGAAATAGCAAAGACCAAAACCTGTAGCCTCGGTGCGAGCGAGAGATCCACCGTAGCTAAGACCCTTGCCGGTCAAAACACCGGTGAACTCGTTGCGAAGACGCTTGTATTGACCAAACATAAAACCGATCTCACGACCACCAACACCAATGTCGCCGGCCGGCACATCGGTATCGGGGCCAATGTGCTTGGATAGCTCGGTCATGAAGCTTTGGCAAAAACGCATAATCTCGTTGTCACTTTTACCTTTGGGGTCAAAATCTGACCCACCCTTGCCGCCGCCCATAGGCAACCCGGTAAGCGAGTTCTTAAAAATTTGCTCAAAGCCAAGGAACTTGATAATCGAAGCATTAACGGAAGGATGAAAACGGCAGCCGCCCTTGTAAGGGCCAATTGCACTGTTAAACTGCGTACGATAACCACGGTTTACCTGCACCTTACCGTTGTCGTCTACCCAGCTAACCCTAAACTGAACAGAACGCTCGGGCTCGGCAATGCGCTCCATGATGCCGGCATCAATAAGATCGGGGCGCTTCTCAAGCACCGGCTCCAGAGATTCGAAAACCTCTTTGACAGCTTGCAAGAATTCATTCTCGCCACTGTTGCGCTTTTCTACTGTCGCGTAGATGTCGCTGATGTATTGAGTTTTAAAAGCCATGAAAGTCTCCTAAGTCGTATTCCTGTTGTCTTAATATGCTTGTACGTATTGTCTGCGGAGAAAAAATTATAGAGCAAGCGCAATATTTTTTTAAATTTTGTTAAGCTGACGTGAAAAGAAGCTCGCCAAACGGCAACTCGCCCCCTTGATACACGCACAATATGGTGTTTTACAGACGGCTCAGAGCAATCTCGGCTGCTTTTACCGCACAAGCATCTACCTCTGTAAGCAAAGCCAACTCATCTGCTGCTACTCGCCTACCCAAGTGATGCTCCAAGGCCTTGTGGATCAGATAATCTGCGATCGCCGGATTCTTTGGCAACAGCGGCCCATATAGATAGCTACCAATGGCGTGGCGATAATGCACGCCCTCGCCACTGTCACTGCCGTTATTTCCCAAGCCTTTTGTAACTTGCGCCAGCGGCTTAAAACGCTCTTTCAAATAGGTTTTACCAGCATGATTCTCAAAACCTACGATTGTTCCAAAGCGATCGCTTTTAGCTGCAACATTGCCGATAAATCGCTCGCCCTCGATAACGGTATGCATATCAAAGAGACCAAGCCCCTCAAGCTCCTCACTATTTTCAAGTTTGATGCCGGAGCCAAATAGCTGGTAACTGCCACCAAACACTAGGGTCGCAGCACCCTGTTCCACCACAAATCTAAGTTGATCTTTTATGCGGAGAATGTCGCAGTGTACATCGGACTTGTCAGTGATTTCGCCGCCGCCGCCAAAGATTATGTCTGCGTCCTGCGGAAACTCGTCGCCAATGTTATGACGCACGCGCTTGACAGGAATGCCTCGCCACTGCATGCGCTTGAGCAAAGTGAGCAAATTGCCGTAGTCACCATTGATATCCATTTCATGCGGATAAAGATGCACAACCGTAAGCTCCGGAAAAGTCTCAAGTTTAGTATTTGTCTGTACGCCAGCGCTTGTATTGCTGTTTATGTTCGTGTTTGTAGTCATTAGTTCACCTGCTTTTTGCCTGTAGACAAGCTATCGGTTGCCGCAACACGAGTGGTAGAGCCAACTCCGGTAAGCGCTATGAGCCGTGGTCGCACTCGCATCATCGCGGTGTAAGTACAAAATATATGTAACGGACGAGGATTTGTGGAGTTACCCGCGTCTTTTGCACCGGTCAGAACTTGATCCAGTGCAGTGATCGGGTCGAGTACAACATTTTGATACGGCACTTCGTCGTATTGCAAGCGCAACGCCATATCATAAGCGCGCGAACCGCTGAGCATTACAACCTCGTTGTCTTTAAGCAAGGTAAAATCTACGTCATATAGCCAGCTAACATCACGCCCATCTCCCACCTCGTCGTTGGCAACAATCATTACCAGGCATTCTTCGGAGTCAAATGATTCGAGCGCAAGACTAAACCCTCCGGCATTCTTGACCAATAACATCTCGATCTCACGACCATTAAACACAAATGATTCGCCACGCCCAAACGCGCTTTCTATCTTCGTAAGTGCGGCAACAAGTTTCCGATCGCACTCTTTACTTCGGTCAGTATCTTGGGGGTTTTGCCCTTCTTTAAGCTTAGCTCCATCAGCCATTATTTCTCTGACAAGCGCTATCGCTCCTGCTCCGTTATATGCATTATGCAGCCCCTTTAGTACCAAAGATGCATTAAATGTATCCCCGATGATCTCGTAACTAACGTCTTTGCCTTCCATTGAAGTTAATAGTACTGTAGCAGGTAGACTCTCAAAGCCGTTGTTGTCAGTAGCCTTCTCAGCAGCACCAATGGCTGTTAAAAAGCGATCGCGTATCTGCTCTCCAAGTCCAAAACGACAAACGCGGGCAATCAGTGAATTGGTGTCAGCGCCACTAGCCTCGCTAATGTCTGCTTTATCGCTTTGTGTTCCGAATAAAGAAAGTTGCGCATCTTCACGGTTCAAAACAACCGTGCCGGTAGTGCGCTCGGCAACCTGTCTGAGCAGGCTAGCAGTGTATTCGACCGTACCAAAACGATCCAGCTGATCGGGCATTACATTTAGCAGCAATGAATATCGCGGAGCCACCCTTTTAACAAAGTGCACCGCATGTGCTTCGTCCAACTCAAGCACGGCAATATCTGCTTCAAGTCGACCCCCTACGGTTATCTCCGACAAAAGCGATGCAATCACACCACGCATAAAATTTGAGCCGGATGAGTTAGTGAACACTTTAAGACCTTGCGATTCCAGCAGCTCGGTAACGATCTTGGTCGTAGTAGTCTTGCCATTAGTGCCGCTTACAACCACTACTCCATAAGGCAATGCACCTAAAACCCTAGGGGCAAAATCCGGCGCAACTTTATCCACAACCACGCCGGGAATAGCTGATCCGCTGCCTCCCCTAACACGTGCCAAACCTCGCACTGCTTTACCAAGCGCAATAACAAACGGATTTCCATAAGCACGAGATTTTGCAACACGTGAATTACCTTTTTGCTGCTGGTTCATATTGTTTGATTGCTTATTATCAGGATTATTTTGTCCACTCAATTTACTGTTCTACTTTCGCTAAGTTGTCCTGCAATAATGACCCAAACCCAACTAACATCTACATTCGAATTCAACATTATAAGCCAAAGCACCAGACGAACTTTCATGTTGCAACTTGTTTGTTGAACCTTTAATTCAAAATCACTAAATCGCACCGATTAATTACCTGATAGTCAGTAAAGCAAATGCACTTGCGACAGGTTTCAAGTGAGTACGCTAAAACAAACTCCCTTATTCGGTAATCAACGAACGGGGTGTTATCTTGCGGATCCTCCAGGCAATCAGCATGGCAAATATATAGGAAAGCATTACTATCAATGTGCATGTTATGATCACCAGATCTATCGGTGGTGGCATTGACGCGCTCATTATGCCCAAACTTCCTGTTATTAGCACAAACATTGGGTTAAATCCATAAACTCCTAGAAATCCACCAACTATTGTTGCCCCAACCGTCGGCTCACCTCCTTTTTTTGTGTGTCTTGCACCTGCATGCCTTCCTCTGTTTTCCATTACTACGCCCTTTCCTAAATGACCCCTTACCCTTTTATCCCAATTAAGAGCAAGCCTTGCTTTTCATGAATATGTAGTGCTGTTTTTTCATGGAGTAGTGTTCATTTGCATGCCCAAAGCAACCGTACAAAAAGAAGCCCTCAACGTGATTTTGGGCATGCAAATAGCACTTTGCGGCATATTTTTGCATAATTGCCCTTAACAGGTCTTTTATTACTCCTTAACTGATCCTTAAATACTTTGGGAGATTTACGCATGTCGTCCTGAGCGAAGTTCAGTGCAGCCTAAGCAACAACCAAAGTGGTTTCCAGACACAACTGTCTGATCGAAGCGCGGCGCAGCCGAGGATCTAACCAAGCGATTGCAGGATAATAACGGAGGTCACCCAGAAAACTCACAGTCAAAACCCCAAGCAGAGCACAACAATATGGTACAATCCATAATCTCGCGGAGAGATGGCTGAGCGGCTGAAAGCGGCGGTCTCGAAAACCGTTTGTCCGGCAACCCCGGGCACGGGGGTTCAAATCCCCCTCTCTCCGCCATAGTAATAATCATCAATTGATACAATTGATTTTGCGCTTCAAGGAGTGCGTTTTAAGAGAAATCCCCTGTCAGAGGGGTATTTTTGCTTTTGGAATTCGGCAAGCAATGCCTGCCGAATTGGTGGTTGTGGGGGTAAGTGTGCCTTGAGGTGCTTGACTGTTCAACGATTCATAGGGAATCGTTGAACAGTGGCGCTAGGGGTGTGCATTTTGCCTCTGGGGGTGTGCATCGGCGAAGTGAATCGTTGAACAGTGTCTCAATCCGCCATGATCTTTACCTTTAAGCACTTCGCATGGTGCCAAAAACAGCTTATCGGAATTTCTCCATATGATAGCTGCCTTCTTCGTCTGGCTCTCTTTTCCCATCTTTATAGGAATAACCGAACTTCTCATAGAACGTACACGCAGTAATGGTGGCGGGAATCTCTATTCTGCTTGAGCGTTTGTAATACTCATCGGACTCAAGTGCCGCCATGATATAGCGCCCAATGCCTTTTCCCTGACATTCGGGAAGAGCATAAATGCTCAGCAATACACATTCTGTTTGCTCTTTACCCCAAAACGGCATTACAGTGCCGCATCCAACCAACTCGCCATCATCCAAGACAACGTAACTGTGACCATTTATGCTTAGGTGCTTAAGGTAGTCCCCATTGTACATCGAAGCGAATTTCTCCATCAACTCTTTGGGATAGTTCTTTATGTTAACTTCAAGCAAATTACGCTTTGCCAAGCAAATGACGGCCTGTGCATCCTCTTCACGATATGGCCGTATGGTAACAACGCTCATTTTCTCATTCCTCGCTTATTTGTTCTTCCGCCTTAGCGTGCAGCTAATGCTTATGCACTGTATTTGTACTGTAGAAATTCAACCCAGCCCTCATACACAACGCCTGACACATTGCTATATCTAACCGATTGGTGCCAAAGCAGGCGCTATGGGCTGCAGGATCGAACGCTTCGACTTCATCAATGTTGTGAAACAATTTAGCAGATTGGCAACAGTGAAGACAAAGGCAAGGTGGTCGTTATGTGAGAATAACCCCTGAACTACCTTTCTGAGATATCGATGGGTGGGGAAATGGACACTTAGTCTCTGGTGCCAGTATGGGGTGGAACAATGGGTCGCCATCTGATAGCTGAGTGTGCTCAAGCCAACTACATGATAATTCTTTTGTAAAACACATACGATGCCATTACGCATACAACGCTACATAATATCAGTATTGCTATTAGAGCAAGGATGCTGGGCGTACCGTCTAACAGCAAACCAATCGCTACCACAACTAATCCAGAAGCAATAAAAGCATAGCCACTAAAGCGTTGAGTTCTTCGCCAGACCTCTTCGTTGCTTGTGCTCCATGAAGTGCGAACACCGGCAACTGAGTTCATACTCAGTTTCGGCAACATGTTACCTAAGAAGATAAAGATGGCACCAAATATAAGAACGGCAAATTTTGTGACAGTCCAACCAAACATGCTAGTAGTTCCCGCATCGCTTGCTGCCATCGTATTTAAAAACCAGAAGGTTGAAAAAGCAAGCATAAACAGTTGAAAACCAATGTTCAATTTCACCATTACCGACCTGTTGCTCATCTCCCCATATCGCGCGACCAGAAAAAATAATCCACCGAACACAAGAGAGAGAATCGGCAGTACGAAGTTTTCATATCTGCTGCCCACGCGGTCAATTTCTCCAAAAAGGCCAACGTGAACAGGTACCTCATCGGGCATGATGCTTACAAAAACGGCAGTAACTACTATTTGAAGCGCAATGAGAGCACCTGCCACAAAGCTAGCCTTCTTCATTTTTCTGCTCCTTTAGATTTGCTATCCATAATAAGGTTTCTTCAAGCACGGAAGCTTTGAGTTCATAGAAGATGTATTTTCCCTTGCGGTAATCTCTTACGAGTCCCGCGTCTTTAAGCACTGAAAGATGTCTTGAGACGGCTGGGGCAGAGATGTCAAACAATTGATTTATCTCTCCCGCCGTTTTCTGCTCCAGTTTTAGGTGCTCAAGAATTTCCCTTCGTACAGGATCGGAGAGTGCTTTGAATGTTCGATGCAAACTCAATGTTGCTTCCTAACAATTAGCAATAATGTTAATTGTACCAGAATTCTTTTCTTTTTCAATCCAAAGTCAGGAAAAAGCATCATGTAGGAAATAATTGGAAATAATCATGTCTTCGCATCTCGGAAGGTTTAGGCCGAAGAGATGATTCGGCCTAAACCTATATTTTGTCGCGCGAAAGAATACTGGAGTCGGCTATGTCCGGTTGCATTTCATATCGTACTTGAGTAGCCGATCGATGTCATGCCGGTTCCCAGCTATCTCTCCCGCGCGGTCAATAATTAGGTAATCTTTTACTCTTCTTAATCTTGACGCTTCTCCGCTGCCCCACCGGAGCGGATCCATCCATCGACTTCAGATATTTTAAATCTCCAGCGCCTACCTGCCTTACTTGCAGGCATGCCTCGATAGTTTATCCACTGCAAAACGGTTTCACGGCTCACGCCAAGGTGCTCTGTAATGGCCTTCATGTCAGACCATGCTTCAACAGCAGGATTATTTTCCATCTTCTTACCTCCAGAAGCTCACTTCAGAACACCCTTCAGCAGACCGTATCGACCCCGCATCTCGTCTTGCGTAAACTCAATAACATTGGCTTTACTGTAATCCAGTGAAGGGACATCGTTTTCAATGATAATAATCTGACCATAATCCTGGTTGTCCAGCAAATACTGGAATAGACCTGCTTTCATGGAATCTGGTGCTTCGTCGTCAACCTTCTCTTTAAGGGTGAGTATCGGCGAGTCGATAACAAGAAGCCCGAGTTGGTTTTTCCCATGTCCTTTGAGCAGCTCTGCAAGAGATAGCGCAAGTAAGGTGTTAAGTAGCGCACGATATCCTTTTCCGAAGGATTTCTTTTGTTTGCCGTTGACTACGATATCGAACGCACCGGGATCCAAAAGAGCGGTGCTGAACCCTTCATAGCGACTTGCATCAAGAATCCGCACGAGGCACTCTTTAAACCACCTCATTATTTCACCACTGTAGTGTTTTTTTATACTGAACTCCGGCGTATCATCTTCGTCAGGCTCAACAAATAATTCGTCTTGCATACTGCTTTGGAGTTCGTTGATGACATTCTCTTCATTTTTGAGTTCTACAGCTTTGCGGTAGTCTTCAAGCTTTGTTTTAAGTAACGCTGCCTTGGGGCGAAGCTCTATGCTTAGCAGCGATTCGATATCTGATTTCTGCTCGCGAAGCGCAGCTGCCTTATCTTCCAACTCCTTTCTTTCGGTCGTTAGGTCGGCATCTGCTTCAGCCAAATCTTCCAACTGGAGTTTTATCTTGCGCAACTCGGCATGTGTTGCCTCGTAGTAGCTCTCCTCCTGCGCTTCAGGGATGGCGTTCTCGCAAAATGGGCACTGTGAATCGCCCCGAGATTGATACT
>DBCW01000115.1 GCA_002293265.1 Eggerthellales bacterium UBA948 | reverse complement strand
TGCACTGTGGTTTTCAATTGACTAACACTAGTAAAGTATTAAAGATATACAGTAATCTCGTCTCAACTACCGAAATGTGATATACTTGGCGTGCGGTGTCCGGGAAGCTGAAACGTCCGCCGGATACGCTAAAAAGTTTTGAGAGCCGCTATTTCATGCGGCTCTCGTGTTTCCTACGCAATCGTTGCCATACTTTCAGGTCTTTAGTTAGCGCACGAATTGCCAGATAGATATTGGCAATTGCGGCTAGAAAAAGTGTTATTGAAATCATAAGGGTTCCCCTCTCTATTTAGGATATAAAGAAGCGTACCCGACAACGAACACCGCACATATATGATAATACGATATAAGGAAAAAACTAGCAAGTTATATATAAAGTAAAAAGCTTATGCAATCTTGTTTTCTTTTACCTTGCACGATGCCTTTAATCCTGATGTACAATTGCACATAATGCAAAGAAAGTTAACTGAAGATGAGTGCTGATGACTGAACATCCTAAAGTGTCGATAGTTATCCCCATATACAATGTCGAGGAGTACTTGGACGAGTGCATAAAAAGTGCAGTCAAACAAACTCTACGCGACATCGAAATAATACTTGTTGATGATGCTTCGACAGATGGCTCGCTGCAAATTGCCCAAGAATACGCAGATGCAGATAGCCGCATAAAACTTATTAGCTACAAGCAAAACAAGAGTGCTTTTCAAGCCAGAAAAGATGGTGTAATGCAGGCTTTTGGGCAATACGTCATGTTTCTTGATGGCGATGATTATCTTGAGCTTAATGCATGCGAAGAACTTTACGAGATTATCAGCTTAGAGAAAGTAGATATGGTTCATTTTGGAACCAGCTTAATAAATCTCGGCAGCACTTCAGAAAATAATATCAAAAACGTACGAAAACTCTTGTTGCCGTTTGACGGAAAACTATACGACAAAGATGTTTTTAAAGGATGTTTTGTCGAGAAGAAGTATCGGTTCTCAATTTGGAACAAAATATACTCTGCTGAGTTATGCAAAAAAGCGTTTGAGCATCTTGATGACGGATGCTATCCAAAAGCGCAGGATCTGTATGCGTTTTACGCACTTTGCTTTTTCGCGGTTTCTTACTGCGGTGTGCCGGATAAGGTTTACTACAACTATCGGTTTGGTGCCGGCATAACAGGTAAAAACACTATCACCATCAACGAGTTTGAAAGGTTTTGCACTCAAGCTAAAGTTGCAGATGCAATTGCAGCGTTTAATAGCAAGCACGGCACAAGCGAAGATCACGATACCGTAAACAGCATTCGAATAGACCTAATTAACGAGTGTGTAAGAAACTGGTATCAATGCCTCAAAGAAGAGCACTCTGCGCAAGGTTTTGACTTGCTTGCTAAAAGCTGGCACGCCGATGAGCTCGCTGCTTCTCTATACTCCAGATACTATAACGAACGGAAGAGTATTGCAAAAAAGATTAACAGCTGCAAAAAGGAAATAGCCGAGCTTCAAAGGGAGCAACATGCGCTCACTGAGCAGCTAAAACTGGAGCGCAAAAAAAACAGTAGAATAGTACACTCAAGTTCATATCGATTAGGCAAATTGTTAACAAGCCCAATAAGATGGCTTAAGAAAAAACCTTAAAACAAGATATGGCAATTGCCAAGTAAATAAGTAACCCAATCCAACTCCATCAGAGGAGACTATAGAATATTGTATGATGAAACTGTATTATGCAAGTTAATACATGCAACATTTATGCATAAAGTCATTTTGCGATACCCATATTGGTTGTTGTGTAATTAGCTAATTGAAAAGCACAGTGCAATTCTCCGACTATTAGGTGGAGGCAACATTGAAGAAGATGATCCGCAAACTGCTTGGGCTGCAATATAGCGAAAGCGGTTACATACTAAAAATATTTGGGAAAAAGGTAATGTTAAACTCAACAAAAATTGCATTGAGAAATATATCTCAGCAAAACAAAGATCTGAGCAAAACAATAGATGGCCTAAGCGAAAAAATCAGTGCTTTAACCGCTAATAAAGAAACCATGGAAGAATACTTTGCGCAAATCGAAAAAAGACTTGATGAACAATTAAGGCGCATTATAGAAGAAAAAAGCTCTGATCAAGCAGCAGCTTTCAAGACAGCCATTGAAGATAATGGCAGTCAAGTGATTGGTAAAATAGAGAACATTAATCAAAAAAACATCGAGAGCATCGCCGCACTAACAAAAGCAAATGAGAATAGTGAGCAAAAAAGACAAAACAGTTTTAATGACACAAACAGCAGGATAGAATCCTTGGCAAAAAACAGCTATGCGCACTTTTCTGCATTTTATGTTGGTAATACCGGCGACAATCTATTAGTTAAGTCCTTAAGAGACTCCATTATTAAAACAACCGGTGTTCCATGCAATTGGGTTGACAGAAATGTACGTCTAGAACTTGATGATGACGCTGTGATGCTTGTAAATAAAACCAACGGACTTTTTGTTGGTGGTGGAGGGCTGTTCTTAAAAGATACTAACAGGAACGATATCTCTAATTGGCAGTGGCCGGTCTCTATAAACCAACTAGATAAAGTAAAGGTACCTCTTTATTGTTTAGGACTTGGATATAACCGATTTAGAGGACAAGAAGACTTTGATGAAGTGTTTTACGAAAACATCAACTGTGTTGTAGAGCGATCGACTATTTTTGGGATGCGAAACCGAGGATCAGTTTCTGCAATTCAAAAATACCTTAGAGAAGACCTAAAGGAAAAGGTCACATTTCATCCATGTGCAACCACTGTGCTTTCAAGAATATACAAAATGCCAAATATAAAAGCGGAAAAACCGTTCATTGCCATGAATTGTGCATTTGATAGAGAAGATATGCGGTTTGGCGACAAGAAAGAAGAAATTCTTACAGCCTTGGCAAAAACATTAAAAGTGCTTTCAAAAGACTACGAAATTAAATACTTTGTACATACGCGTACCGACAAAAACATGCTGCCGTATTTAGATGCAGAAAAACTAGAGTATGAAATAGTTGCTCTGTATGAAGACATGAGTATGGATAGGTTTTTGGAGATATATAGCTCGCCGGCTCTGCTGCTTGCAATGCGCGGACACGCGCAGTTAATACCATTTGGCTGCGGAACCCCAACATTAAGCATAATATCGCACGACAAACTTGCTTGGTTTTTAGAAGACGTGGGTCATCCTGAATGGGGCGTAGACGTGATGGATCCGAATTTTGAGGAGAAGCTCAACAAAACTGCTAAAAACATGCTAGAAAATCGCGAGCAGGTTATACAAGAAATTGAGCAAGCAAAAAATGAGCTATGGAACATTACCACGGACAATTTGCGTTCGTTGGAACTTATTGATCGTAGATAAAACGGAGGAACACATATGAAAAAGGCAGTATTTCTTGATCGTAAAGAGCGCACTAATCTTGGTGCCAGAACGACATGTAAAGCCTTTATGCATATTCTTAGCCAAAGTTCCATTGAAGTAACTACGTGTTTCGATAATGACTTCGCGCTTCTAACAGACCGAAACCTTAGATATGATCAAATGGCTAATGCCTTCGATGAAAGCACCAATGAGGCAGTGCTGGCTATGAAAAAATTTCTTATGGAGGCTGATTACATGATCTTAAACGGGGAAGGATCATTAATATTCATGACTCCCGACAGGCAGGAACTTAATTTTCACTTTGCAATGATCAAATGGGCGAAAATGTGTGGATGTAAAACCTTTTACATAAACTCAATTGCTTCACCGGGAGTCACAGGAAATATAAACCATAATAAACTCAGTGAATTTAAAGAGGTTCTACAATTCTTGGATGAATTTGTAGTTCGCGATAAGTTGTCATGTAAATTTGCTAAACTAAATATCACTAATGGGGGAGGGCACGTTGTTAGATACATACCTGAAGCGCTTTTTGAATTCAGCCTCAGTTATCCGGAGGTTTTTTCAGATACAAGGAAGAATGCTACAGCACTCTCCGGCGATATGTTTTTACCGTTTCCGGAAAGCAGTTTTGATCTTGGCAAGATAGATTTAAGTAGACCGTATATAGCAATATCCGGCTCCTCAATTTTTAATAAACGCATGTATGGAGTTAGTGAAGACGGTCATATTGAAGCATACTGCATTCTCATAAGAAAGCTTAAAGAACAAGGACATAACGTATTGATCGTAAAAACCTGCCAGGAAAAGTATCTCGAGGCTATTGCTGCGAAGAGTGATTGTGCACTAATCTCACCTAACAATAATTTCTTGCTTCTTTCTTGGATCTTAGCTCATGCAGAGGTTTTTATCAGCGGCAGATTTCATCCCTCTATTATAGCCTCTCTTGGTGGAACGCCGTGTATTATGTTAACCAGCAATAGCCACAAGAGCGAGGCTTTTTATATGTATTTTGATGACTGCTACAAAGATGCAAAGGTCTTTCCTGCTCCACTAGATAACAAAGAGGATATTGAAACTATCTGCAAAAGAGTGACATATTTAGTTAACAAGCCTTATCTAAGAAAAAAGCTTTCAAAGAAATCACGAGTGTTGGCAAAAGAGTCCAAAGAAGAATACATTAAGTTATTTCAGTGATTTGTTAGGACGAGGCATTGTGATGTGCGGGAATGACAACTTGGGTTAGACACAAGGTTTCCGGACAGTCTTACCAGCATGCAACGCAAAAGCTGAACTTTTAAATCTCATTTACTAAAAATGATGGGGATACGCAAACTTTATTATTGTCCTGTTGTACAATGCAATAGTTAAATATCTGGGAATTTCCTGACAAATAAGCAATAAACTCAGCATATGTTCGACATGGCTGAGGTGGGGAACATAATATGTTAGTGCATTTTATAAGATGGGAAGTCAAAAATGTCAACACGCAGAAAAGTGGCGGTTATTGGCGCGGGTTATGTTGGTCTTTCTCTTGCAGCTGTTATGGCTCAGTTTCAAGATATATGGGTGGTCAATAGGAGCCAAGATAAGCTGGATAGCATTCTTAGGGGAGTTTCGCCTATTGGGGATCCAGATATAAATGACTATCTTAGCTCTCCAAAAAAACAGATAACCGGAACATTAGATATTGAGAAAGCCAGCAAGGAAGCTGTGTTTGTGGTTATTGCAACGCCAACAAACTATGATGATGAGCGAGGATTCTTTGATACATCTTCTGTGTATGAAGTTGCTTTGAGCGTTTCTAAGTATGCCCCTGAAGCAACTATAGTGATCAAGTCTACAGTTCCGGTTGGTTATACAGTAGATCTTTTAAAACAATTGAGAGAGGTTAATCCCAAAACAAAACTGCTGTTCTCTCCGGAGTTCCTTAGAGAAGGACGTGCGGTTTATGACACGCTTCATCCATCGAGGATTATTGTTGGTGTACCCGAGCAAACGGACACTATGATGGCCGAAGCAGAATTGTTTGCTGAACTTTTGGCAGAGTGCTCACTTGATGAAGGGGTAAAAACTCTGGTAACGTCGTCTACAGAGGCTGAGGCGGTTAAACTTTTTGCAAACACTTATCTGGCTATGCGTATTGCGTTTTTCAATGAGCTGGATTCGTATGCCGAGTCGCGTGGATTAGACACCGAAAGCATCATTAATGGGGTCTGCCTAGATCCACGTATTGGCGGACACTACAACAACCCTTCATTTGGGTATGGCGGTTATTGTTTGCCTAAAGACACCAAGCAACTACTTGCAAATTACTCAGATGTTCCAAACAATTTGATTTCAGCAATTGTAGCCTCAAACAGCACAAGGAAGGATTTTATCGCCGAGCAGGTTTTAGCAAAAGAGCCAAGAACTGTTGGTATTTATCGGCTGATTATGAAAGAAGGATCTGACAACTTTCGCTCTTCTTCAATACAAGGTGTCATGAAAAGGATCAAGGCAAAGGGAGTAGAAGTAATAGTTTACGAGCCAAACCTGAAAGAAGAAGAGTTTTTCCACTCAAAAGTGACTCGCAATCTTGAAGCATTTAAAAGCGATGCCGATGTGATAGTTGCTAACCGCATGAGTGAAGATCTGGCTGATGTGGCTGATAAGGTCTATACGAGAGATCTTTTTAACGAGGCTTAGAACATGTCTAGGGGAATGATTATTACCGGGTGATTAAATACAAGGAGGAATAACTAAAGTGGCTAAGGCGGAAGCGAGTAAGGAATCATCAAGTGGATTAGGTGATGAAAAGAACAAGAAGATGGTAAGTACGCCAAAAGTGTCAATTGTGGTTCCTGTGTGGAATGTCGAGAATTATCTTGAAGAATGCATTCAAAGCATGGTAAACCAGACAATGGAAGAGATTGAGATAATACTTATTGACGATGCGTCTTCGGACAGGTCTTTAGAAATAGCAAGAGAATATGAAATCAAAGACAAGCGCATAAAACTAATCGCATATGAGCAAAACAAGAGTGCATCACAAGCACGAAAGGACGGGGCACTTTTAGCATCGGGTGAATACGTTATGTTTATGGATGGTGACGACTATCTTGATGAAAATGCATGCGAAGAGCTTTATAAGATCATCGAGAAGGAAAAAGTTGACATTGTTCATTTTGGTACGAAGGTAATATGTCCGGAAAACGCAGATGTTACGAGAATTGGCAATTTAAAAAGAATGCTTTTACCTTATAGCGGACGACTCGAAGGTAAAGATGTTTTTGAGGGTTGTTTCGTAAATAGCTCGTACAGATTTTCTATTTGGAACAAAATCTATTCCGGAAAACTTATTAAAAAAGCATTTCGCTGTATACAGGATGGAAGGTTTCCTAAGGCACAGGATCTATACGCGTTCTTTGTCCTTAGTTATTTTGCCATATCATATTTAGGAATACCTGAAAGGTCTTTTTACAACTATAGGTTTGGTGCGGGAATTACCGGTACGGACAANNCTTAATTTGGCACAATTTGAGAAGTTTTGCCAACACGCCTTGGTTGCAGATGGTATTGAGAGTTTTGCAAAACAATATGGTCAAGATCAGTACGAAGAGGCTGTAAAAAAGGTACGAAAAGATCTGCTCGGAGATTGTGTGCATAATTGGTATCATCGCCTTTCCAATGAATGCACTAAAGAAGGATTTGACATAATGGCTAAGTATTGGCGTGCTGATGAGCTTGTATCATCTTTATGCTCTAAATTTTTGGCCAATAGAAAAGGAGTTGCCGATAAGGTTTTTGGTGCCCAAGCCCTGTCAAGTCGCATTAATGATTCTGTTAAGACGATTGGAATATTTTATTACAGGTATTCTTTGGGTGGTGTCCAAAGAGTACTATCACTGCTGATTCCACTTTACCTTTCATTAGGGTATAAAGTTATATTCTTTACCGATGAATACGATGGC
This sequence comes from Eggerthellales bacterium UBA948, assembly GCA_002293265.1. Lineage (GTDB taxonomy): Bacteria > Actinomycetota > Coriobacteriia > Coriobacteriales > UBA8131 > UBA8131. The sequence goes on along the minus strand of DBCW01000115.1, from coordinate 8,174 downwards.
TTAAATGAATATAATATGCCTGAAGGAGTCATTAGAATTATTCTTCCCACGAGCATAACAAATTCTCCTACAACTTTTGAAGAAAGAGCGAAAGCGTTGTATGAACACGTTTCTAATTATGAAATTGATGTTTTTATGTATCATGCAGCATCATCACAATTATTGTTGTTTGATTTGCTGCTTATAAAGCTTATGGGCATACAAACTATCCTTACAGTTCATGAAACTGCAATGTCAAGCTTTTTAAGCTTTTCGCCTGAGCTATCATATAAGCCAAGTGTATATAAGGTTGCTGACAAAGTCACAGTTCTTTCAAATGTTGAGAAGACATATTGGAGAGCGCATGGAGTTAATGCGCTGTATGTTCCAAACCCAATGAATAACGAAGTAGTTATACGCGATCAAGAACTTATTGAAGAAAACACTCTTCTTTGGATTGGAAGACTTGATTTTAGGCCAAAACAATATATGGATGTCATCAGTGTTATGAGCGAAGTGATAAAAGAAGTACCGGAAGCCAAAATGCTTGTTGTTGGCAATGATGTAACTAAAGGTGCAACAGCAGCACTGGAAAATGGCATAGCAAAGAGCAATCTTCAAAACCATATTGAGCTTTGTGGAGCTACTAATGATGTGGATCAGTACTACAAAAGGGCAAGTGTCCATGTGGTAACGTCATCTTGTGAGTCCTTTCCTATGACCATCACTGAAAGTAGAGCGTATGGTATTCCGCTGGTTATGTATGAGCTGCCATACTTAGAGATACTTGCAGAAGGCAAAGGGTATATAAGCGTAGAGCAAAAGAACACCAAAAGCATGGCCGGAGCAATTATCAAGTTGCTAAAAGACGATAAGTTGCGCGACAAAATTGGTGAAGATGCAAGAGAAAGCTTTGCCACTTTTGCGTCAACAAATCTTAAAAACATCTGGAAAGATGTAATACAAAAGCCATTTGAGGATATTGAACCGGAACAAGACGCGGAAATTCAAAACCAGAGGTTTAAAGTATTTTTAAAATCAATGGTCAGCTTGTATGAGACTTGTAGCAAGAGGTTGGCCGGTGAAGTTGGATCTTTGCGAAAGCAGGCTTCAGCAAATTATGCCAATGATAGAGTTCTAAAAGAGATAACCGGCTTAAGGAAATCGATGTCGTCTAATAAAAGTCTTCAGGAACAAAACCTAAAACTTCAAAATAAGCAAGATGCTTTGAGTAAAGAGTTAGATCAAGCAAAAAAAAGAATAGCAAAGATTGAAAAGTCCAAGTCATACCGTCTTGGAAAAACACTAACCAGTCCTTTTCGATTTATCAAAAAGCGGTTTAAGTAAAAATTTAGAAAATGCGGAGTGCTAAGTTGAAGAAAAACTCAGAAACAGGAATACAATTTGTGCAGGCGGATTACAGTATTGATCTTGATGGATCGGCATTAAAGATTAGCTTGTCTGTCGAGGATGAAAGCAAAATTGAAAAAATATCTTACCAACTGCGCCAATGGTATTCGTGGGATCTGGTAGAGGCAAAACACGAAGGCTGTGAGACCCTGTTTAATCTACCAAGTTTTGGTGAATACTATATTAAAGTAATTTTGCAAAGTGACGATGAGACCAAATATTCATTCAACACAGAAAAAATTGGATTTTCCGCATTAAACGCATTTGAGTCTATCTCCAAAAAGGAAGAAAAACATTACGGTTGGTACGAGGGTATAAAAAATGCCTATGAGGCAGACAATGACATCAAGCTAAAAAACAAAAAAATGATTGAGCGCCTGGCAGCTGTGCACGCTTTGGGACTTGGCTTAGGTGATCTACTTTCAGACAAGGGTTATGCATCGATAAGTGTCTACGTAGAAGCAAATAGTCATGATGTCGCGAGAGTAATTCTTCCAAGTTTGATTGCTTGCAGTAAAATCAATGTTAAGGGGTATTATACAAACGGCGCTGCTTTTTCTTTTTCCAATCAGACCGCCTATCAATTGCCCAGCTTTATGACGATCAATGATAGTGCGGCAAGTCAAATATCTGATAAAGAACCATTGTTGCTTTTAGCAGCAGAAACTCCTATATGGCTAAAACGTAGGCTCAACAACTTAAAAATACCTTATATAGAAATAATTAAATTGCTTCCGGAACTATTGGTCTACGCTTCATTTTTAAAGCCATTACAAGTATTTAGACAAAATCATCCAAACTTGAATATAGTGGTGCACAACACTCCCAGTCTTCCGGCAGAAAAAGATGCGAGTGATGGCGAACGTGAAATCTATCTACACACTAGTGTAAAGAGAGCAACAGATATAATAAATGGGTTACGAGAAACACCACCAAAGTTGGTAACAAAGGCTTTTGATGAGTTTAACTATGAAACCGGTGAAATTCTCGAATTCTTAACCGGGTGGCAATTCAACTCGATTGACTCACAAGGTGTAGTTTCGTCGATAGATCACTCCTCTATGTACTGTAACTTAGTTCAAGGGCATAGACTTACAGCGAACCAGCCTTCAAATTACGATAGAACGATATGGCATTTTGGTTATTGCCATGTATGGGGCAACGGTGCTCCTGACGACAAAACTATGGATAGCTTTTTGCAGGGCATGTTAAACGAGCAAGGCCTTAAGGTGAGAGTGGAAAACTATGGTTACAGCGGAATATCGCTAAATCATTCTGCAGTCATGAAAAAAGTAAACTCTCTTTCTTCTTATTATCAAGATAATGACATAATCCTTATTGAGAGTTTTGATGGATTTCCGCAAGGGGAAGACTTTTACCACCTTGACATTAAAAACTTGTTTGCCCGACCGCATGACTATGGCGAGATATTTATAGATAGTTCGCACTTTAATGAGACAGGTAATCGAATTGTTGCAAAATCGATCTACGATTTTATTTGTGAGAAAGATCTTCTTAATAAAGACTGTGTTGGTGAAAGCAAAAGCAATCTTGGAAAATCTGCTGTTAACGAAAAGGAAAACGATCTGCTTCAAGGAAGCGAGCTTGCTTCGCTAAGATTATATTTGGACGACTTGGCGCGTCTGCGCCCTCGAACCGGTTCTATTGTTATGAACTGTAATCCTTTTACTCTTGGGCATAGATATCTTATTGAGCAGGCAGCATCAAAGTGCACTAACTTGATCATTTTTGTTGTCGAAGAAGATAAATCGATATTTCCGTTCAAAGATAGAATTGAGCTTGTTCGCAAAGGCACCCAAGATATTTTAAACGTGACCGTAATTCCCAGTGGTGGGTTTATCATAAGCAGCCTTACTTTCTCTGACTATTTTGGCAAAACAGAGCTGCAAGACAAAATTATTGATACTTCGCTAGACTTAGAGCTTTTTGGAAGATACATTGCTCCTGTCTTAGGCATAACTGTTCGTTTTGCCGGAGAGGAGCCATTGGATATGGTTACGAAGCAATACAATGATTCAATGAGTCGTATCTTACCAAAATATGGCATTGAGTTTGATGTAATTCCTCGTAAAGAAGAAGGGGGGGGGGTGATTTCTGCAAGTAGGGTTAGAGCGTTGCTTGAGACAAGCAACTTTGACGAAATTGCCAGAATAGTTCCTCAGACGACTTTGGATTACTTAAGGAACATGTAAAAGAATACGGATATATTTAGCGGTTTGCTTATTGTTTACACAAAGAAGCTATAATAAGCAAAAAATACCTTAGCATACGATTCAAAATGCATAGGGCTATATATTAAATGTAGGCAAGTAATAATCATGCGGCATGAAGTGTAATGGTAGGGTAGGAACATGATTAAGGTATCGGTCATCATTTTGGTTCAAGGCGCAGATAGACTGTTGAAAAGCTGCCTTGAAAGCATTGCCGGTCAAACGCTGAGTGAATTTGAAGTACTGTGCATAGCGTTAGAACCTGCCGGTAATACCTCTAAAATAATTGAAGAGTATGTAGCAGCAGATAGTCGATTTAGAGATCTGTATATCAAGGAATCTGTATCTGCGGGTGTTGCGTACAATAAGGCGCTAAAAGAAGCTAAAGGACAATATGTCTTTTTCTTAGATACTCGTTGTTTTTTTGAGCCGGATGCTTTTAAACGGATGTATGAACAGTGCGAATTAAACAATGCTGATGTCTGTGTTTGTGCGGTTCGCGGCTACGATGCAGCGACGGATAAAATAAGTTATCAGGACAACTATCTTAATGTTGCGGCTTTGCCTGACAGTGTGTCATTTTCCGGGCGAGACATGCAGAAGTCATCTGCTAATTTCACAAATTATGCAGTATTAAACAAGCTCTTTTTGCGTGATTTTATAATGCGAGAGCGACTCACGTTTCAAAAAGAATTGTTTGCAAGTGATATTGGCTTTACGAGACAGGCACTACAAAAAGCCAGGTCGATTGCGGTTACTGATCGCATACTTATCAACTTATGTTTACTAACTGACGTGAAAGCACAAGGTAAAAATCAAAAGCCTGTAAACACCAAACGATACGATTATGTTGTTAAGACAAAAACGAGATCGCCAAGGGTCTCTGTAATAATCCCTGTATATAACATGGAAGATTATGTTGAGGAAACATTGTTGTCGGTAATACAACAAACACTGCATGATATCGAAATAATTTGTGTAGACGATGGTTCTACGGACGGCTCATTGGCAATATTAGAGAGACTTGCTAAGGAAGACTGCAGGATTCAGATAGTGCAACAGAAAAATGCGGGGTTGTCTTGCGCGCGTAACACTGGGCTAAGTAAGGCAAAGGGAAAGTATGTACACTTTCTTGATAGCGATGACTATCTGGCTTGGTGTGCTTTAGCGCAAGCATATGCATATGCCACAGAAAAAGATCTGGAAATAGCTTTCTTTGAAGGCACTTCGTTTTATGAGCCAATAAGTTTAGCCAAGGAGCACAGGTTTTACATAAATGCATACCGTTACCACGAACAATACAATTCTGTTTATACCGGACAAGAGTTACTAACACTTTTAGTAAGAAATCATGACGTAAAGCCAAAAGTAGATCTTCAGCTATTGTCACGCAGCTTTTTGTTAGACAGCAAAGTTAAATTTTTTCCCGGCATATTGCATGAAGACAATCTGTTTTTACTTCAATGTTTGATACATGCTAAGCGTGTTTCGGTGCTGCATGAACCCTTGTTCTCGCGACGAATTAGAAACAACTCTATCATGACCGTGTCAAAAAGCTGGAGAAATGTTTATGGATACTTGACCTGTATGATCGAGTCAAAAAACAGCTTGATTGACAATGATGTTTCAAACACATCATTTCTCAGAGCTGCTGCAAAACAACTTGTTCGTATGGGAATTTCTATGGCAGCCGCTCTTCACGATTTGGGCAAGATGGAAGTGAGCAAACAAACTGCATCTTTAGCACCCGAAGATAGAGTGGAATTCGTGCAGCTTATGGAGTTTTATAACGAACAAAAGAGACTTAATGATCAAATAAAAGAGCAAAAATCTAAGCTTGTGTTGAACGAAGAGCGCCTAAAAGCACAGGAATCAAGGCTAAAACAATCAAATGATCTCTGCGCTTCTCAGAAAGAGAAAATGTCTGTTCAAAGAGAAGAAATATCTTCTAAAAGAGAGCAAATTTTATCGCTCCAGAAGTACGTAAAAGAACAAACTGACAAGCTTGAAAAAACAAGGGTACTTTTAGAGGCGCAAAAAGTTGATCTGAATGAAATAAGGCAGTTAACGCGAGAGCAGGTTAAGCAGATTGGCGCACTGGAAGAGCGAAGCAAAATTTGTAAAGAAGAGAACTTGCGGCAGAAGAACGAGAATGAAAGTTTAGTTAAGCGGCACGAAATTCAGCTAAACAGAAAAGAGAAAGTCATAGAGATTCACGTACAAAAAGTGAGAGACTTGAGAGATGTCATCAAAGATAAAACAATAAAAAACACCAAACTTTCTCGCGAAATAGTTGTATTTGAACGAAGGGTGGAAAAGCTTTCTTCTCGTAATGATGAGTTAGTCAAAGGTAAAAAAACAATAAAGGAGCAAAACGATCTACTAAATAGCGAGATTCAAGAACTCAAGACAAAACTCAAACAGTCCGAAGAGCGATTTAGTGTGCTTAAAAAGACAAGAGCATATAGACTAGGTAGGTTTCTTACTGCACCGCTACGAATAATAAAACGATTTTTAAAATCAACAAAGAAATGAACAATTAAAAAGGTGTGAATATAATGCCATCTCTGCAAAATAATATTTACTACAAAAACTGGGAAATAAAACGGCAAAACAAAGAGCACAACAGGTTAGTTTCGAACTTTATAAAAACTAGCGATACCTTTGATATGATCGAACAGATAGATGACTTCACCAAAGCAGTAAGCTATATAAAAGGCTCAAAGCTAAATGACGGAATAGTCGCATATCGAGGCAATGCATCCGAGCAACTGTATTATGGGTATTTAACTGAAATATTTAATTATGCAGGTCTTAAGGCAAACAACTTGCTTGCGGTAGATGGCATGTCGCATGGAATCAGCTTTGTAAAAGATGGTGAATACCTGCCTCCCGGTCGCGGAAATTACATTACGCAAGGCATAAGCTCCATTTCGCATATTAGAAAGAAAATGCCCGGTATTCCAATATTTCCGCTTGGTCCGTACATACATTATGCAGAGCCTTATTATTCAAAAGCAGAAGCGCGAAAAATCATAGATAAATATGGCAAGATTTTGTTATTCTTTCCGGCTCATACATGGGAAAAAACTCAAATGGATTTTGATTTTGACATGTTTCTCGATAGCATGTTTGATCGTTACGGTACAGAATATGACTCTTTGTTTATGTGCATATATTGGAACGATCTTCCCAACGTTAAGTTAGCCAAGCGCAATCAAGAACGAGTAAATATCATATCAGCCGGTTCTAGGGGTAGCCAGTATTTTGTAAGAAGGCTTAAATCCTTTATTCAATTATCAGAATTGGTAGTTTCAAATGAAATAGGCACTCACATAGGGTTTTGTGTATACGAAAACAAGCCGCTTTGCATCTGGCCATGCGAAGACAGCATCATTAATCCTCGACTTAATGACGATCACAAAAAAAGCTTGAGTGAAGCCAGGATAAGGTTTCAAAAAGCGTTTCCTTTAGATATGAACGGAGATATTGGCGAGCAAAACAGACTATGTAACTACTACTGGGGCTTTGATCGAGTACGTTCAAAAGAAGACACTCGTCTTATTCTAAGGCTGCTGCGCACGACACTTCGTAAATGCAGGGGCTGGCGTCCTAAATATGCTGAATCGATCAAAGCCATACTGGAAGAAACAAGCCACGCGTCCGGCGGAGAGGGGCATAGAATGCATAAACTCCTCAGTGATGCATTAAATGAGCAAGACATAGATGGTCTATAGGACGCGTATTTCCAAAGCAAAGGTTTCAAGAAATTGTTTTGTGCTTTTCAATTAGCTTTCAATTAGCTGATAACGAAATTTGCAAAAAAAAACATCATATATGCATTATGTCAAATTTATTCTTGGTATAATAGCAAGCAACTTTGTTGTGTAAAACTGACAAAAATATAAAATATATTGGATGTTATTTACTTTAGCTTTTGCATGGTCTTTAAGTGGGAATTTTTGTGTGAGAACAAAAGTAATAAGTTGTTAGGTGGGATGTGGTTGTGATATGAAAGAAACAAAAACTTTAAGCTTAAAAATTGAGGATCTTAAATCAATAATCAGGAGCCTCTTAATAGCGACAATTGCTATTGTATTGGCAATGACTATGGTTCCGATTCAAGCGTTGGCAGCAAATACAGAAACGATAAATAGAGAGCCGGATGTAACATCAAGCATTAATGATCAGATGGAGAGTTCTAAAAATGACTCAACTTCTATTGAACCAATAATTGCAAGCAAGTCAGTCTTTGACACATCTAGCCCACTTGCTGCATCACCTTTGTCTTCACCATGGGAAAGCGAACCAAATGACAAAGAGTCAGAGGCAAATATAATTAGCATTGGCGCTACTTACACCGGGCGTTTTGGAAGTAACGGTTCCTCAGACTACGATTACTATCGCTTCTATATACCATCAACTTCTAAGGTGACAATCGACTTTACAGGCGAAAAGGGATACGATGGTGCTTTTATCGCCGGTCTATACCTCTATAGCAATCAGATCGATTACAGTGCTTCATGGAGCACATATCGAAAAACGCCCGGAGCA
>DBCW01000166.1 GCA_002293265.1 Eggerthellales bacterium UBA948 | reverse complement strand
CAGTATTATACACGATGTCAAGTAAATCCATCGCCCAAATCATTACCATGTGAGCTACAATACCCTAGTCATAATTTGAGGTAAAACGGAGACAAGATGATTCACGACAATATTCTTGACGCTATTGGCAACACACCTATGGTACGTATCAATCATATAAATCCTAATCCTGCAGTAGAGTTGCTTACAAAATACGAAGGCTCAAATCCTACGGGCAGCATAAAAGACCGCATCGCTTTTAAAATGATAAAACGTGCTGAACTGGATGGTTTACTTACTAAGGATAAAATTATTATCGAAGCTACATCCGGAAACACAGGTATTGGACTAGCGATGATAGGAGCGGTCAAGGGTTACCGCGTACAAATTGTCATGAGCTCAGCTGTATCTGTAGAGCGCCAAAAGATGATAAAGGCCTTTGGTGCCGAGATAATACTGACCAATCCTGAGCTTGGAACCGATGGTGCGATCATGAAGACCAAAGAGTTGGTTGATGCTGCTCCGGACAAGTATTTTAATCCTGATCAATTCTCTAATGAGTTTAATAAGCTGGCTCACTATAAGACTACTGCTGAAGAAATATGGCAACAAACTGAAGGGCGTATTACCCACTTTGTGTCTGCCTTGGGAACTTCGGGTACGCTAATGGGTGTTGGCAAGATGCTCAAAGAACAGAACCCTGCGATAAAGATCATCGAGGCTCAGCCGGTTGAAGGGCACTACATTCAAGGGCTTAAGAGCCTTGCTGAAGCAATTGTTCCGGAGATATATGATATTGAACAGATCGACGAGAGCATTTTGATCGACACCGAAGAAGCTTATGAGATGACACGCCGCATCGTTCGCGAAGAGGGCATTTTCGTGGGCATGTCCAGTGGAGCCGCCATGCTTGCTGCGGTGCGAGCAATTGAACATCTGGATAGCGGTGTTATGGTTGTGATACTTCCCGACCGCGGCGAAAAGTACCTTAGCACTCCGTTGTTTGAGGTTTAGTTTTTGTTCCGGGAGGTGGCGGGAAAATGAATCCGCACGCCTCACATTCTTGCTGCCCTTTTGGATTTTCGTGCTTGCAGACCGGACAGGTTTCTAAGGTGTAGCGTGGTCGGCATTTTCCACAATTTTTACATGGGTAACACATGGGGATCCTCTTTCATGCCATTTTAAGCAAAACGAAGTATAGTCAAAAAATCTAATGACAAGTTTTCTGGGCGACATCGGTTGTCGCCCAGAAAACACATGGTTGGATCTTTTAACTGCGTGCTTTGCGCTCCACTCAAGACGACAGAGTGATAACTTATTACTCGCCGGCGACTGCGCTGCGCTTGCGATATAGAGATCGCCACACAAACGAGATTAGCAAGGCTACTACGCCTAGACCACCCATGACTGTTGCAGCCATGCTGTAACCTGACGCATCCAGCACCATACCAATAACTGTTGGCACTATCAGGGTACCAACGTTTTGACCAAGCACGATAATAGCTGTTGCCGCACCAACTGTGCCTGCAGAGCGAGCAGTCATCGGTGCCACAGCGAAGAAAGCAGTTGGACCGGCACCTAAGATAATGCCGATGATCAGTGCGATGGCATACATTGCATAAAGTGGCAGATCGAGATTGAACCAGGCAAATAGGCAGATGATCGCAAGTGCTACGTTGACCACCAGCACCATGCCCTTATCTTTGACCTTTGCAAAGACGAAGCCCATGATAACAGCACCGACCAAAAAGCCAACTGATGCAATAAGCGCACACGTGGTAGCCTCGCCAAAATCATAACCTTGAAATACGTTTAGATATGTAATCGTAAAGGCATTAAAGGCATCGGTTGCTCCGCCAATCAAAAAGAATATGATGGCGGCAAGTATTGGCAGTGGCGCCAGATAACCCCACAAAAGCCCGTGCTTTGTATCGTCTTTAGCAATTTCTCCATTATCCAAAAACGCATCTTTACGATCTTCATCGGCAGGCATACCAACGCAGATAGCAACCATGACCAGGGCTAAAACTGCTCCGACAAGAGCAAATATCCACATGCCTGTCCAGTCTGTTGTGCCAAGAATTGGGTCGGCAACACCGGTGCAGATAAGCATACCTACACCAACGTTTGCTCCCCATACACCATAAGCAAGTCCGCGCTTGGCGGGCTCGTACCAAGCTGAAATGATTACCGGACCTCCGGTCATCACAGCCCCATAACCAAAACCTTCCATGACGCGTGCGGTAAGCAGACCGGCGTCCGTTGTCCAAAACAAGCTGATAATGTTGCCAATGACCGATATGACCAGTGCGATGCTAACAATTTTGCGAGCACCAAAACGGTCGATGAGTGTGCCGCCGACCAGACCCATAATGATAGCTGCCACAGAAAAGGCAGTCATGAGCAGGCCTTGCATGGTGTACGAAAGGCCAAGCACCTCAATCATCGAAGGTTGCGAAGGTGGAACCTTGCCGTATTCAAAGCTAATGATGATACTGGCAATTATAATTGCCCATACCGGTATCCACGCATAACGCTTTAGCATGTTTATTCCTTCCATAAAACTAACTTTATTGTTACTTTTTGCCAGTTAACGCTACTTACGACTACTCTTTGCCACTTGTGGGGCAAAACAAAGCTTGTTTTGGTTTCTCGGCCAACTTTTTAGCCAGTTCTGATACCGAACCGTAAGTCATGCATTTTGCTTGACAGTGGTGCACGCAAGTTGGTAGTTTTCCCTCTGCTGTACGTGCGGCGCAGAGATCACATTGATCTGTGGGGATTGGCACATAGGCATATTGCCACTTCTCGGGTGCATACTCCCAAGGTCCGACTTCAGAGATTTTAATGCCAAATTGCTCTTTGGGCATACCGTGTTCCATCTGGCAAGCAGTCTCGCAGGTATGACAACCTGAGCACCACTCGTAGTCAATTAGAAGTCCGTGAGCTTCCATGATTACTCTCCTTCCTCGACCTTGCTTATCTTGCACAGCATGGTCTTGTAGTTACAACCAAATCCGGCCTTGCCGGGAATGTAATCGATCAAATTTGATACCGACATATCCCAAAGACCAAAGAGTCCGTCTTTTTCCTCGCCCGGTGCCTCCGGTAGCCACCAGCCGTGATCGGTGCTGCAAACGCTTTCAGCCATCGTTGGGGTTACCTCTACGCGCCTCTTGCAGCGTCCGCGATGGTTTTCTACCCAGACCCAGTCGCCTTGCTCTACGCCATACTTTTTGGCGGTGATGGGGTTAACAAGGATGGTTGCATCGGGATGAACCGCGCGCATACGTGGGATTTGGCGATGCTCGGAGTGGAACAAGCTCCAATTGCGAGCACCTGTTGTAAGTACCAGCGGATACTCTTCAAGCATCTCAGGCGTGGCTACAGGACCCGGCTCCGGCTCTTCAAAGTACGGCATCGGATCAAGACCGGCGGTGTTATAGAAGTGCGACCACAGCTCGATGCGTCCGGTTGGAGTTTGAAAGCCCGGTTGTCCGTCTTCTCTGAGCAATCCCTTTTCGTGACGGTTGTACTCAAATGGGATAAATGCCGGTGCTTTTTCCTGCAACTCGTTAAAGGTCATACCGGTCTCGGCGATGATCTCTGTATACATCTCCTGCACGTTTTCCCACGGCCAAGCCTCGGGGTTTAGGCGCTTGCCAAGCTCCAGGTTAATCTGCATATCAGATTTGCACTCGCCTATTTGGATGACCTTGTTGATGGTCTCACCGCGCTGCACACCATCACCAACGCGAAGTCCGTCGCGCTCCGGGTAAACTTTT
>DBCW01000070.1 GCA_002293265.1 Eggerthellales bacterium UBA948 | reverse complement strand
ACAAAAGAAAGCGGGAATGACAACATGTTACGTGTAGTCTTTCTGCGTTAAACACAATTTACTACTCGCCAGTGCAAACCAAGTGTTTTGATTAGAGACTTGAAAGCTAAGTGCGCTTTCTCGTATAACGATCGTCACTTTCTTAATAATCGTAACACTATGGCAAAGCAAAGGTTTTTTATACCGCCAAGCTGCATGTAACGTTACAATGGTATACGGCAAAAACCACTTTACCAACATTTGACAAACGATCGTCCTGATCTAGCTTGTTGGTAGGGGTGTGCCATAGATGTTAAAAGACCTACTAGAACTATTATTTCTATAAGGAGAAACATGTATTTGTCCGAAAGGGACGTGCGAAATATCGCGACTTACACGCGTATTCGCCTGGACGACACTGAAGTCGCATCCATGACCACAGACTTAAACAACATCATCGAAAGCTTAAAACCAATCACAGAATACGAGCTAGATGGCGTGGAGCCAACTTACCACCCCATTGCCGGGTTATCTAATGTCATGCGTGACGATGTGATTAAGCCAAGCATGCCACGCGAAGAAGCGCTCGCTAACTCTGCTGCTCACGAGAATGGTCAGTTTGTTGTGCCGCCGATTCTTGGTGATGAGGGAGGCGATAGATAATGCAAAGTATGCATCTTTCCAATTTGTCGGTCGCCCAGATACAAGCCGGGCTTGAGGCGAAAGAGTTTACCGCGCGCGAGGTTGCCGAAGCCGCACTTAATAATATTAATACTCTCGATGCACAAGTACATGCATTCTTGGAAACCACTACAGAAGCTGCAATTACCGCAGCAGATGCGGTAGACAAAGCACTTGCGGGCGGCAAAAAACCAAGTGAAATAGGCAAGTTGGCTGGTGTTCCCATCGCTTTTAAAGACAACATGAACATCCAAGGCACTCATACTACCTGTGCATCTCGGATGCTTAAAGACTTTGTGTCACCGTTTACTGCAACCTGCGTAACTAATACTTTGGAAGCCGGAGCTATTCCACTAGGCAAGCTCAACATGGATGAATTTGCTTTTGGCTCCTCCACAGAGACGTCATTTTTTGGTTGCACGCACAATCCTTGGGATTTGGAGCGCGTACCGGGTGGTTCATCCGGAGGAAGTGCAGCGGCAGTAGCCGCAGGCATGGCTACAGTAACTCTTGGCAGCGACACCGGCGGATCGATCCGCCAACCGGCCAGTCTTTGTGGAATCGTTGGTATGAAGCCCAGTTATGGTGTGGTATCGCGTTTTGGTGTCGTAGCTTTTGGTTCGTCGCTGGATCAAGTAGGACCTTTTGGTAAGACTGTTGCCGATGTTGCCGCAGCTCTAGATGCCATTACCGGCTACGATCCGCAAGATTCGACATCGCAAGCTATTGAGTCAAACTTCTCCACATTTTTAGATTGTGGTGTAAAGGATACAAAGATCGGCGTAGTGACCTCATTTTTGGAGATGGATGGCGTTGCCCCTGAGGTTGTAAGTGCAACTAAGCAAGCTATCGCCAACCTTGAGTCACTAGGTGCCAAAATCGTTGAGGTCAGCCCCAAGCACGCTGCTGCAGCTATTAATGCTTATTATGCTATTGGTCCTTGCGAGGCGTTTTCTAACTTAAGTCGCTTTGATTCAATCCGCTATGGATATCGTGAAGATGGTGCTCGCGATCTTGCCGAGCAATACGAATTAAGCCGTGCTCATGGGTTTGGTTCGGAGGTTATTAGACGCATAATGCTTGGTAGTTATCTGCTTTCAAGCGGTGTGTACGAGAAATATTATTACCCCGCACAGCAGATACGTACGCTAATTACGCAAGATTTCAATCAGGCTTTTGAGCAGGTGGATGCGATTATCACACCTACAAGTCCGGGCGCGGCTTTTAAATTTGGTGAGATAACCGACCCCACAGCAATGTATCTTTCAGACATCTTCACTGTACCGGTAAACATTGCCGGCAACGGTGCCTTGTCGCTGCCGGTAGGACTGGGCGAGACCAGCAGCATGCCAATTGGTGTGCAGGTCATAGGCCCGCAGTTCAAAGACGAAAACATCATTCGCGTGGCTGCGGCTTTAGAGAGCTGCTACGATATCGCGCGCCTTGCACCACTAGCCTCTAACATAGTAGGGCATGCGTCTTCCTGTCATCCCAACGACACCTCCTGTCATTCCCGCGCAGGCGACAGTCCACCAGAGGGCGCAACGCCACCCGATTTCTCAATGGAGAAAGGCGGTGCAAAATGAGCATGAAAGACATTCAGACTGTCTTAAAAGACTGGGAAGCCGTAATCGGTCTTGAGGTTCACACCGAGCTGACCACGCTAAACACCAAGATGTTTTGCTCGTGCCCAATAGAGTTTGGTGCCGAGCCCAACACACAGGTCTGCCCAATCTGCTTAGGTCTTCCCGGTGCGTTGCCGGTACCTAACAAGGCGGCGATCGAAAGCATTGTGCTCGCCGGACTGGCCACCGGCTGCGAGATCATGAAGCGCAGTATGTTCTACCGCAAAAACTACGTCTACGCCGATATGACTAAGAACTTTCAGACCACGCAAGGTCCGATCGCGTTTTGCATGAACGGCGAGCTTAAACTGGAAGTCACAGGCGAAGCAGCCAAAGAACGCGAACAACTTGAAGGTACAGAGCCGCTGGCAGATGGTAATGGCTACATCGCCAACATCGGTATCACACGTATTCATATGGAAGAAGACACCGGTAAGCTGGTGCACATCGGCGGCGTGGACGGGCGCATCACCGGTGCATCTCACTCGCTTGTAGACTTTAATCGTTGCGGACTTCCGCTAATAGAGCTGGTCACAGAGCCGGATCTACGCACGCCCGAAGAAGCGCGATTGTTTCTGCAAAAACTACGCAGCATCTATTTGACGCTTGGTATCAGCGACTGCTCGATGGAAGAAGGCTCGCTCAGATGCGATGGTAACATCTCGCTGCGCAGACGCGGAGCCAAAGAATTTGGCACCAAAACCGAGCTNNCGAGCTCAAAAACATGAACAGCTTCAAGAACCTGCACGATGGATTGGCTTATGAGATATGCCGTCAAGCCGAGGTGCTGGAAAGCGGCGGAACTGTTCGCCAAGAAACGCGTCACTGGGAACCGGCCACCAAACGCACTACATCGATGCGCGTAAAAGAGACTGCTGACGACTACCGTTACTTCCCGGAGCCGGATTTAGCGCCGTTTGATCTAAGCGATGAGTTTATCGAGAGTGTACGGGCGCGCCTGCCGGAGTTGCCGGATGCTAAAAGAGCGCGTTTTGTGGAAACATACGGACTTAGCTCTGCTGATGGTGGCAACCTTGCTGCAGACGCAGCGCTATCAGCCTTTTTTGATGAGGCCGCAAGCGCCAATACCTCTCTTGCAAAGCCCATCGCTAACCTGCTACTGAATGATGTTTCGGCTTACTTGAATGCCAACAACGTTGCGCTTGCGGATGCTCGATTTAGACCCGAGCATATTGCCGAGCTCGTCAAGCTTGTAGCCGATGATACAATCTCGTCCAAGCAGGCCAAGGAAGTGTTTGCCTTGATGGTTGAGTCCGGAGATTTTCCACAAAAGATAGTTGACGAAAAAGGTATGAAGCAGGTGTCGGATGCCGGAGCGTTAGAAGCCGAGATCAAAGTCGTACTAGAGGCAAATCCGGACAAGGTTGCTGAGTATCGTGGCGGCAAAGTTGGACTTATAGGCTTCTTTGTTGGTCAGGTTATGAAAGCGACCGGTGGACAGGGAAATCCTAAGCTCATCAACGAGCTTTTGCAGAAACATTTGAGTGATTAACAGCTTAGATAGAAAGTGAGATCTAATGGCAAAGGATAAGAATTACTACTTTAACGCTCTGGCCAGGCAGGCGGAGTATGCACGCGAGGGTTCCAAGAAGCTGGTAAGTATTTTGGAGGCTTTTAATCATACCAAGATAACCGAGCAGCTGGTAGAAATGCACGAGATCGAAAACGCTGCCGACGGTCAAAACCATGAGATCTTCAAAAAGCTGGCACGTGAGTTTATCACCCCGATAGACCGCGAAGACATCATCGAGATGGCACATCGCCTGGATGATATCGTGGATTACATCGAGGACGTGTTGCAGCAGCTCTATATGTATGACGTGCGTGAACTAAACGACAGCATGCTGCCGTTTGCCGTGCTTATGGAAAAATCGTCATCGGCTCTTTGTGAGGCTTTGCAAGAGTTTCACAACTTTAAAAAGAGCGACACACTTAACCAAAAGCTTATAGACGTAAACGATTTTGAAGAAGAAGCCGACGATCTCTACCAAAAGACCATCCGCGACTTATACGTGAATCACTCGGACGACGCAGTACACATCATGCGCTGGAGCAACGTATTCCTACGCATGGAACGCTGCGTAGATGCCTGCGAAAACGTAGCCGACATGGTAGCAACGATAGTGCTTAAGAATAGTTAGGGAAGCACCGATTTAATCACTGCACTCG
>DBCW01000118.1 GCA_002293265.1 Eggerthellales bacterium UBA948 | reverse complement strand
CTAAGACTTTTATATATAAAAGTTTAAAAGGCGGTCGCTTGACCGCCTTTTTTGTGTTTGCTTAAAGCGCCATAAATGATGCCGCAATGCAAGCTAAAAAGCTTAGTATCGCAATTACTCCGCATACAGAGACAGTTAGGTAGACTCGTTTGTTGTCCACAATGGAAGGCTCTAAACTTTTTGCTGTCTTAATGTCTACCTGTGATGTATTGGACGGCGGAGCCCAATTTTGAGGGTCTGGTAAAGCTGCGTCTTGGAGATTATAGGTGCCGGTAACGATTGCAGTTGCAGCTGCGGTTTTGGTGGCTTCATTTTTCTTGCGACGTTTTTCGGCGACGCCAAATACGTATCTGCCTAGTGTAATAAAAACTACGCTAAGTGATGCAGCCATAATAACTACAGGAATCATTTGAACGATCGATACACCTGATTGCATAGTCTGCTCTGTTGCAGACATCACATCTGAAGGCAAAGCTTGCATTGCTTGTGCCAAGAGAAACGCCACCAAAACCGAGAATAAATTATTGAATGCATGAAGTGAAATAGGAACTAACATGTTGTCGGTCTTTATGCGAACAAAGCTGAGTGCAAGTCCAAGGCACATTGTCTGCAAGAACCTGGTTGGATCCATATGAAATAATCCAAAAACGACACCCATAATGATTACACGCACACTTACTGATTTGACCAGAGGGCTCAACGAGCTTAAAAGAAACCCTCGATGCCAAGCTTCTTCGCAGATTCCGGGTAGTATTGACACGATGATTATTGCTAAAACCATGTTTACGGAAACAACAAATTCATTAATGTACGTGCTGGAAGAAGTAATTTCAGTAGGGAAGAAGTAGATCAAAATATAAGTAATGCCATATTGTGCAAAGTAAGCACCGGCAAATATCAACAAGGATCCCAACCACTCAAACCCTGAAGATACCTTGATTCTAAAGACTTTCTTAAAGTCCATGCGCGCCGCTAAAGTAGATATCAGTGCAATAGCCAAAAGCATTATTTCCGTGATTGCCAAGCCAAGCATGCCAAAACGATACTGCACGTAACCACCAACAAATAGCAATAAAACGCAACCCACGACAAAGCTTATGGCTGCAAATACTACCTTTAATATTGATCTTTGTTTTGACTCTTCGATCATTATTGCTCCTCTAAACCCTTGACTAATGATAGTATATCGACGTGAACTCTATTCTACTTCATGTTTGTTGCGCTCCATGTGCATGTATACCGGTATCCTCGTTACTAAGCAAGGATCATACTTTTGCGACATTTTTCTACAATCCAAACATCCATCCCCAAGAAGAATACCAGAAAAGGCTAGATACTTATATTAGTTATGCTCATGATGCCAAGGTTAAAGTGATACTTGGAGAATATGCTCCACAAATGTTTCATGAGACCATCTCTGAGCATAGTGGAGTTTATCCGCTGGTCAAAGAGAGTTTGGATTATGCCGAGAATCTTGCGAAAAGAAAAACAAGGTGCAGGCTTTGTTACAAATTGCGTTTTAATGAATTGGCAAAAACTGCATCAGAAAATGGATTTGAAGCTATAGGAACAACATTAAGTATCAGCCCATACCAATTTAGCGATGAGATAAAGAAGACTCTATCTGAGATGGCAAAAAAATGGGGTGTTGCTTCTGCGTTTGAGGACTACAGCAACATATATTTTGAATCGGTAGAGCGTTCAAAGTCGCTTGGCATGTATCGACAAAACTACTGTGGTTGTTGTTACTCCAAACAAGAAGCGGAAATTGAGCGAGCTGCACGCAAGGCGGCTCGTAAGGTAAAATAAGCCATCTCATTCATAATGGTTGCAGAAAGACAAAACCCTAACAAAGAGGATATCCTAGATGCAAGAAAGTAACTCAACAACCTTAGATACTAACGCCAAATCAAAACCACAAACTAATACACCTACACAATTTGAGTTTGATATAAAAACAACTGACCCTAATTCAAAAGCTCGTTTATGCACACTACAAACACCACATGGTGCCATCGAAACGCCAATATTTATGCCTGTTGGCACGCACGCTACAGTAAAAGGCATCCTGCCTTCTCAATTGGAAGAAATAAAAGCGCAGATCATCTTGGCTAACACGTATCATCTTTATCTGCGTCCGGGCGCAGATCTGATTGAACAGGCAGGTGGACTGCATGCCTTTATGAACTGGAATCATCCGATACTTACAGATTCCGGTGGGTTTCAGTTCTTTAGTTTGTCCGATACACTCAAATTGGATGATGAGGGTGTGAGTTTTAACAGTATCGTGGATGGCTCAAAGCATTATTGGACACCCGAGAAGAACATGCATATTCAAAATCAGTTGGGTGCTGATATCATTATGCAGTTGGATCAGTGCACGCCTTATCCGTGTGAAAAAAAGGATGTAGCCATAGCTGTAGATCGTAGCGCAGCTTGGGCCAAGCGCTGTAGAGCTGCGCAGCAAAATCCAAATCAAGCCTTGTTTGCGATCGTTCAAGGCGGAGTGTTTTTGGACCTTAGACTTGCAAGCGTGGAGCATCTACTAAAAATTGACTCGCAAAGTAATTTTGAAGGCTTTGCGCTCGGAGGGTACTCTGTGGGCGAGCCTCATGAGCTTATGTTTGAATCGCTGGAGCTGGTCACTGACCATTTACCTAAGGATCGTCCAAGATACCTGATGGGTGTAGGAAATCCTTCGACTTTGGTTAAGGCTGTGGCTGCCGGCATTGACATGTTCGATTGCGTATTGCCCACGCGCAACGCCCGCAACGGCACCCTCTATACCTCGCAAGGCAAAATCAACATCAAGCGCAAAGAGTTCGCCGAGGACGATTCCCCGCTGGATCCGGCCTGCTCCTGCTACACCTGCCGCACCTTTTCCCGGGCCTATCTGCGCCACCTGTTTCAGAACGACGAGCCCCTGGCCATGCGGCTGGCCAGCCTGCACAATCTGCAATATTATCTTGATTTGGTGAGGGGCGCCAGAGAGGCCTTGCTAAACGGGTCCTTTTCGGGGTATTATAAGGAGTTTTATGAGGCCCTGGATCGGGGCAAGGACGAAGGCCTGGGCCGGGCTTAGCATTAAAAGAATACGGAGAGTTTTGCCATGATTACCAATCTCAGTCTTTTCACCGCCGTGGCCTGGGCCGCCGACGTGGCCCCCGAAGCCGCTCCCGCCGGCAGCACCATGATGAGCTTTATGCCCTTGATCGCCATTTTCGCCATCATGTATTTCCTGATGATCCGGCCGCAGCAGAAGCGGCAGAAAGA
>DBCW01000060.1 GCA_002293265.1 Eggerthellales bacterium UBA948 | reverse complement strand
TCAAACGTTTTTTTGTAGAACAGGTAATCGTCGTTGCTCATACCCATTCCGCCAAGGATAATCCGATCGACTTTCGCACGAAGGGCAACCATAGCCATCACTTCGTTGTAGGGCTGGTCGGGGTCAGCAAAAAACGGGATTTTTTGTCCGGACACCAACGCGTTGTTCAAGTCAATACCGGCAATTCCCGTCGGAATGAACTGCGACGGCTGCATCCTGCGAAACGGATTTACAGACGGACCGCCGATTTCACGCTTTTCGCCGTCCACATCGGGACCGCCATCGATAGGCTGTCCGTAAGCATTGAAAAACCGTCCCGAAAGGTCGTCGCTCACGTTCAAACTCGGCGCTTCGCCCAGAAACGTAACCTCCGTAGAAGTATTGATGCCCTCCGTGCCCGAAAACACTTGCAAAACGACTTGGTCGCCGTTGATTTTCACCACCTGCGCCAAACGGTCGCCAACCATAGCAAGTTCGTCGTTCATCACATTCTCCGCACGAATGGTAACGGTGGCTTTGGTAACACCCGCTAATTGAGTGTAGATTTTTTGGAAGGGTTTTGTATTCATGGTCGAAAATATTTTCTGCAAATTTACGCAAAATTTAGGAGGCAGACAAGAAGAAATGCTTTAGCAGTTTTTTTGGCGTTTTTACTGATAATGCCAACGGTAATCGTTCCGGTGTCTGCGGACACTAAAGAAAGCAGTAAGACCGGTAAGGTTGTTTCGGTAAAAGATAAAACTGCCGGAAGCGAAACGGCTAGCGGGAAAACGACTGCCGGTATCTCCGGGATTTTTGAAGACGTGGCCGCGGAAGAAGAAAAATCGCCCTCGCCAAAGAAGTCAACAAATAAAATCACAACGCTGGCTAACGGCTTAGGCTTTGAACAAGTAGACCCTGACATGGACTACATTGTAAACGGCAACGGAGGAGCTGCTGTTTCTGCGAGCTCAACAGCTTACGTGCGTGTTTACACCGCTGCCGGTTTTGAGCGTGCACACAATTACTCCGGGTTTACCTACATAGAGATTGCGGGCAACTTTACAGTTTCTTCCGCGAACTCTTCGCTCAATGTAATTAACACCAAGAACTTAAGAGTGTTGTCAGGGGCTTCCTTTACCGCGACACTCACGAACTCGTACATGAAAATAACGGGTGATTTAAATGTTGAGGCAAATGCCACGTTCAAGCTCATTGGCACCGGGTCTTCAACCGACTTGCTTACTGTGACCGGCAATACGACCATCAACACGGGCGCTACTTTCCAAAGCTTGCTTAATAACAACATTCTTAGTACTCGCGCAGCGCTTTATCAGATGGGCAATATCACTCTTAATAGCCCTAAAGAGTTTACGATATTTCAAAGTAACGGACAATGCGTAGCTAAAACTGTAGATGGCAAAAAGTTCATTTTTAATGACATGGATTCACTTGCGACATGGGAAAGAAATCTTGGTAGCACTTACTCGGAATCCTTTACCAACCCCAGAGGTGTTTTTAGCAGAAGTGATGGGCAGCCGTTTAGTGGGGAAGTAAAGTTCACCTATTCGAGCAGCGGATACGGACAAATTGAGGGATACCCCACAACCTCCACTATGAACGATGTGTCAGCCAAAGACTTTAGTACCGGCAGCGCTGTGGATATACCCGGTACTGTTGGCAAGCGCAATGCCTTCCAGTGGANNAGAGTCTGGTCACCACAAGATCGTACGGAAAAGTGCAATACTCCATAGAGTTTAGAGATGTTGATTCCGGAGAGTTGTTGGAACCGGCCACTATCCCCGGAGGCAACCCTTGGGTTAAAAGTGCATTTCCCGGTGACGAGATATATATAGATTTTCCGGCTCTTTCCGGCTACCTGCCTACATCAGGCAATCCTACTACCCTGATTGTCCAAAGTTCCGGCGATAACACGACAGTAATCAACTACTACAAAGACGAGAACGCCGTTGTTCCGATATCGGATCCGGGCGCAACAAAAGAGGCTGTTCAACTTGATTCCAATCTGTGGAAAGTGACGGTTGATATTTCCGGTAACGATAACGCAGTTACTGTGGCACCGCCCATCGATCTGGTCTTGGTGCTGGACAGATCTGAATCAATGGGATACTCGGCAAAACCCTACGGCCCTTCTTTCCAAAACATGTGGTACAACGACCCTTCGACGCGTCCGGACAGCAGGCTTGTGGCCTCGCAAACTGCTCTCACTAGAATGATAGATACACTTGTGGCAGTTCGTGGCGCGGACGGCCTTGATAATTTCCACGTAGCTCTTGTTACCTTTGACGGAGTAGCTTATACAAATCAAGGGTTTGTCTCACTAGCTGATGCAGATGTTATAAAGGACAAAATCTGGGCTGTTGTGCCTGATCCAACTATCGCTGATACTAATCCGGGTGCCGGTCTTGCACGGGCAATCACGGAGATTGGCAATACATCGCAACCTTATGCAAAGAAGTATGTAATGCTCTTTGGAGACGGTGGCATTGAGCCTCCTGCTGATACTGCAAAGGCTCAAAACTTTAGGGATCAAGCTCGAACCCTAAGAAACAGTGGCGTCAAGCTCATGACCATAGCCATGTATACAAATGTGGCTATTTATGATGAGGTTGATAACGGCGGATTTTTCCAAGTTAGCGACCAGGCAGGGTTTAACTCTGTAATCAATGCGATTCAAAGCCAACTTGTCGCCAGCCTTAAAACTGCCTCGCTACATGATCCTATGGGCGAAGGCTTTGTGCTTACCAACGCAGAGGGCGGAGCCTTTGTTATTGGTGATGTTGAGAGGCGCGTGCTTGACTCAGATGGTAATGAGGTTAATGATGCCGGAGATCTCAACTATACTCCGGGCACTTCGAGTACGACAGAGATCCTTGATTGGACACTACCAAACAACACACTCAGAGGAACAATTTCCTACTATGTAAAAATGGTCAATCCCCAGTCCAATGCAAATATACCGCTGGATACTAACGGCGAAACATACATCAACTACACCAATCAAAATACTTCGAGCGGCAGGATTGATGTAGTGGAGCCTTCAGCTACTTATGGCGTGGCCAATCTTACGGTGAGTCATGCCGGTGAGCTGCCGGCTGCAATTGCTGATGCCGGTTACCAAAAAGAGACTTTTGCTGAAAACGGTATTGTGCCAACGATAGAGTTTGTCGGACCGCAAACCGTTGAGCATCATGCAGTTACCTCTGTAACTTATAACGGCAATGAGTACGCAAGCTTTGATGAGTTTGCTGCGGCAAATAATGTTGAACCGGTGGATGGTAATGCTAATACCTACAGCATGGCAGCGGTTGGTGGAGACCATACGCTTACGTACACATACACGCGCCAGCAAATACCATTCAAGGACACTGACTTAAGTGTCTCCAAAACCGAAAACCTTACTTACAACGGGCAGCAGCAGGTTGTTGCCGGTGCATCAATGGCCGAGGGTGTGACCGGTCACATCGAATACTCCATTGATGGCGGAGAAACCTGGATCGATGGCGATACGGTTATGGGAACCAACGCCGATGACTATGAGGTGCAGTTCCGTATTGTTGGTGAAGGTCTATACGCAGGCACGCTTGAATCCGATCCCGTAACTAACACAATCAACCCCCTTGATGTTGCATCATTAGGTGGACGTGCCGTAATAGTAACTCCTGCTGAAGGTCTTACATATAACGGCAATCCGCAAGATATCCTTGTAGGTAGTTGGAACGTAGCTGATTTCCCAATACTTGCAGAGCTTGCCGGCCAAGGAATTAAGTACAAGCCTAAAAACAAACCGGAAGTTTTAAATGATTCAACTTATGATGAGACCAACGCTGCAACATACGAAGCCATATTTACCTTTGATGCCGAAAGCGTAAGCCGGAACTTTACCGGCTTTATCAGCAAGGACGTCAGCGCAACTATAGGCAAAAAGGATCTAAGTACCATTGGTAATGCAGCTTTTAGCGCCACTGGGCAAAGCAAGGTTTTTAAGGGACAACCTCAAGAAGTTGCAACCACCTCGATAGATGAAACAGGGTATCCCGGGCTGGCAGCGAGCGTATCGGTTTCATACACTACCCCTACAAATCCTGCTGCCACACCCGGCAATGTGTTGATGGGAACCAATGTTGGTCAGTATCCTGTGCAGTTTAAGTTTACAGGTACCGGCAACTATACCGGCAGCTTTACCCACGATGAGGTTGTGGGCGAGATTACGCCAAAGAACATCAACGATCCGGACTTTGATAAGGAAGCTGCTTTTAAGGCTCAAGGCTTTACCTTAACATTTAAGAACGAGCCTCAGACAGTAACCGGTGCTTATATCGACACCTCAACATATAGTGACCTTGCCGGAATCATCACGTATACTCCGGCAGATTCAGCAGATGTGAAAAATGCAAGTACTCATAAAGAAACTAATGCCGGAGTATATACAGATACCTACACTTTTGTAGCAAGCGGTAACTACACCGGCACCTATCAAAAGACTGTCACCGGTGAAATTGAAACCAAAGATATATCCAAAGAAAGCGCTGCTGCACTGATTATTACTTCAAGCGACCGTACTTATAACGCGCAGTCGCAACTTTTATTAACTGCCGCAGCAAATACCGCACAATATCCCGGGCTTGAAGGCGTGATAACACATGAGCCTGCAGGCGATAATCCATCTGAACCGGGATCTGAGTTTTATATGACTCAAGTTGGCAGCTATCCGGTCAACTTTACAATAGTAGCGAGTGGAAACTACACAGGTTCGCAAACTGTACAAGGCGTTGGCTTTATTCAAAGCGCCGGTATACCTGCTGATGCTATTGTCCTAAGCGAGGGTAAAACTCTGGTTTACGACGGCAGTGCACGAGAGATTATCACCGCTAAGTTGAACACAGATAAGTATGCGGCGTTGGAGGCAGACGAAAACGGCATTCAATATTCTGTAGACAACGGTCTAACCTGGGTATCAGGTGACAGTTTTTCTGCCACCGATGTTGGCACCTACGCGCTTCAGTTCCGCGTAACGTTGGTTGGTAGCTATACCGGAGTTGCTCAAGCTTCAGGAACGGGACACATCACTCCGGCAGATGTAAGCACGCTACCGGCTGCGGCCTTTACTGCAAGCGGTTACAGCATGCCTTATAGCGGCAGTGCGAAAGTAGTGGCAGATGCAACTTATGATGAAAGCATCAGCGGTCTGGTTGGCAATATTACCTATAAGCCCCAAGACGGCACTGAGGAAGACGGCAGCGAATACAGTCAAATAAACGTGGGTAACTACCCGGTAACTTTCTACTTTACAGCTGAAGGCGGCAACTACACCGGCACACTGGAAAGACAAGTAGAGGGTTCAATCACCGCACTTTATATCGCCACTTTACCCGATGGTGTATTTAGCGTCCAAGGTTTTGAGAGGACCTATAAGGGTGAGCCGCAAGAAGTGACACTGGCTACGATAGATCAAACTGATTACCCGGGTCTTGTTGCTGCTACAACCGTTAAATACACTCCCGGCACCGGCGATTTTGCCGGAAGCGAACTTCAAGGTCTGAGCTACGTTGAAACTAACGCCGGCGTCTATCCTGTTACTTACACTTTCAGCGCTGAGGGCAACTACACAGGCAGCAAAACGATAACAAGCTCCGGCACGATCAACAAGAAGAGCATCACGGACGAAGATTTTGCTGAGGCAATTGAGGCAGCATTCCAGACAAAGGGTTATCTACCTTTCTATACCGGTGCATCGCAAATGGTGGCAAACGCCTGGATCGATGAAACAGTACTGCCTGATTTGGAAGGCGAAATAAGCTTTGTACCATACAAACTTGTAGATGGCCAAAAAGTTTATGGTATAGACCGGCAATCAAGCGAGTACTCGGAAATCCAAGTGGGTCAATACCTTGTTGAGTTTGTGTTCACGGCATCTGAGACCGGTAATTACACCGGTAGCTACAAAAAAGATGAAAAAGGTGTCATACAAATGGTCACCACCATCCCTACAGATGCTGTAAAAGCTGAAGGGTACACCCAGGATTATAGTGGTTCACCTGAAGAGGTTGCCAAGGCTTGGGTTGACTATGAAAATTATCCCCAACTAAGCGCAGCAAACGTTGTCATCTGGTCATCACCGGATAACACCAATTGGACTGAGGGCGCTACTTTTGCTGCAACAGATGCCAAAGACTATAACGTTTACTTCAAATACGTATTTAGCGGTGGTTACAATGCAACGCTTTACAGCTCTGTAGAAGGCAAGATCAATCCGCGAGACATTACCGGAGACGAGACCTTCGCTGCAGACTTCATAGTTAACGGACACGAGCAAGTCTACGACAGCAATCCGCTAATCGTAGTGGACGCCGATTTTGATCTAAGCAAATACCCGGGTCTAACCGGTGCTATCAGCTACACCACACCCACAAACGGCGTCAAGCAAAACAAGAGCGAGTATCTGGAGATTGAGGCAAACGAGTCTTATCCCGCAACATTTACCTTTGTTGCCGGCGGTAACTACACCGGTATCGTTGAAAAGACTGCGACAGGAAAGATATCGCCCAAAAACATCGACGACATGACACCGGAAGAAAAAGACGCAGCTTTTATAGCAACAGGTTATACCGGCATCACTTATGACGGCATGCCGCACAAAGTTGCCGATGCAAGCATTGATAACTCAAACTTTGCTGGTCTCTACGGCAAGATCTATCTAAGCACCGATGATCCAAGCTTGGCAAACAACGAGAAGACCTTTAGCGAAGTTGAGACTTCAGAACTTAGTGGTGTGAATGCACAAACCTACCCGGCTACATTTAAGTATGTAGTAGAAGGCGGCAATTACACCGGCACCCTATATAAGACTGTAGCAGGTCAGATAAACAGCCAAAATATTAACGGGCTTAGCAACGCCTTGACTGTCGAAGAATTTGCGCAAACATTTAACGGCGGTCTTTTGCCGGTAGCAGAAGCTAAGATAAATACGGGTCTTTACCCGGATCTTACCGGCGACATCTACTACTCAGTTGACGGCGGCGAAACATGGGAGAAATCCGACACTTACAGCGTCATAGATGTTGGCGAATACCCTGTAGAGTTTAAGCTGGTTGGTACCGGCAACTATAGCGGCGAAACTGACCCGGTTGATGCAAGAGGCGAGATTAAGCCGTCAAACCTTGATGACAGCATCTTTGTAGCCGAAGGTTACACCAACCTCACATTCAATCACAGCGCTCAAACCGTAGCGCATGCTTATGTTGACGCTGGGGCTCCTGCAGGTGTTACAGAAAACACTACGATCACTTTTGCAATAGGCGAGACATACGATGAGAACACCGCTTGGGCTGCTTACGACGGCGAGCTTGGTTATCAAGAAACAGCTGCAAACGAGGCCTACCCGGTCTGGTTTAAGTTTGAGGTGACCAGCGGAAACTACACCGGCACTTACTACAAGCCGGCAACCGGAAAGATCGCTCCGCTAAATATCAACGATAAGGATTTTGGTGGTCCTGCAGCAATCGTCGATTCTATTTCTAATCTTGTATATAACGGCGATCCGCAAGTGGTAACAGTGGGCAAATGGAACACCGAGCTATTTAGCGATCTGCAAGGCGACATTTCTTACATACCGGTAAACACAAATGCGCTTGTGAAAGACGCAAATTACGCTGAGACTGATGCCGGTACATACAAGGTTAACTACATATTTACGGCTTCCGGCAACTACACCGGCACCCTTTATATGCCGGGAAGCGGCTTTATTGCCAGGCAAGATCTAAGTGGCATCGACACATCAGCATTTATTGCAACAGCAAAAGAAGAGACCTACAACGGCAATCCTCAAGTTGTAGCGCAAGCTTCAATCGATGAGTCTAAAGCCCCCAACCTCACAGCAGACATCAGCTACAAAACACCTGACTCGGATGTGTCTGTACCAACGTCTCAGCTTAGCGGCCTAGACGCAGGCGACTACCCCGTAACATTTACCTTTACCGGCACCGGCAATTACTCCGGCACTTATCAACACCCGGAAGTTGTTGGTAAGATTAATCGCAAGAACATCGACGATGAAGACTTTGATAAGGCCGCAGCATTTAAGGCTCAAGGCTACGAGTCCGTCTTCAATAACGCTGCTCGATTAGTAACCAGTGCCTCTATTAGCACCTCTGTAGTTGGATTAACCGGCACCATCGCCTACCTTCCAAATGGCGCCGCTGAATATGTGGATGCGAGTTCTCACTCTGAAACACAAGTGGGAAGCTACACCGATCAATACCTCTTTACGGCTACCGGAAACTACGTGGGAACTTATACAAAAACAGTCACCGGTATCATTACGCCTAAAGACATAACCGGGCAAAGCGATGCTGCTTTAATAGTTACGCCTACACCCGGCACTTATGACACTACGTCGCAGCTGATACTAAGCGCTGCCCCTAATACTGATAAGTACCCCGGACTCACAGGGATTATCACCCATACGCCGCAAGGCGACAATGCCGGGCTGCCCGGCAGTGAGTACTATCAAACTCCGGCAGGCACCTACCCGGTAAGCTTTACCATCGTAGCTAGCGGCAATTACAGTGGCACGCAAACTGTTGCTGCCAACGGCTTTATCCAAAGCGCCGATCTTCCCTCAGATGCGGTCATAGTAAGTAATGGCACCAGCCAGGTTTATAACAGCAAAGCCCAAGAAATTGTTACTGCCACGCTAAACACTGGGACGTACCCGGCGCTTGAAGCAGACGAAAACGGCTTTGAGTATTCTGCCGACAATGGCAATTCGTGGACAAAGGGAAGCAGTTTCTCGGCAACAAATGTAGGCAGCTATCCTGTGCAATTCCGCGTTACCTTGACCGGTAGCTATAAGGGTATAGCACAAGGTTCCGGCATTGGATACATTACTCCGGCTGACATCAGCACGCTTCCGGATAGTGCCTTTAGCGCAGAAGCTTACACGCAAACCTATAGCGGTAGTGCGAAAACAGTTGCCGATGCAACTTATGACTCTACGATAGACGGCCTTGTTGGCACAATCACCTATACCCCTGCAGGCGAAGCTGAGCAGACCGGCAATGTTTACAAGCAAGTAAGTGTTGGCACATACCCCGTGACATTTAAGTTTACAGCTCTTGGTGGCAACTACAGCGGCTCTCGCGAGATAAGTGTAGAAGGCAAGATTGAGGCCTTGGACATCTCCACACTTCCTGAGGGCGTATTTAGCGCCACCGGTTTTGAAAAAACCTACAACAGCCGTGCGCAAGAAGTTGCCCTTGCTTCTATAGATGAAACAGGTTATCCGGGTCTTGCTGCCTCCACAAAGGTAAGTTTTGTTCCCGGTGCCGGCGATAATGCTGATAAAGTGATTCCCGGTAGTAGTTATGCCGAGATAAATGCCGGCAACTATCCGGTTGTATACACTTTCACTGCTAGTGGCAATTACAGCGGTACTGCAACCGTGGGCGCAACAGGCAGCATTCTTAAGAAGAATATCAATGACGAGGACTTCGCAAGTAAGATTGAGGCTGCGTTCAAGGTTTCTAACTACACCGAAACTTATACAGGCGATCCGTTGCTGATTGCCGATGCTGAGATAGATACAAATGTCTTAGCCGATCTAACCGGTGACATCACGCATACCCCAACAGGTACAAAGGTTGATGAAGCGGGCGATCAATACCACGAAACGCAAGTTGGCAAGTATGGCGTTACCTTTACGCTCACTGCCGGCGGTAACTATGAGGGTGAATACGCTAAGTCAACCACGGGCTACATCAATCCCATCACGGTCATTGACCCCAAGACCGCATTTCCGGTGGTTGGTGATACCAAAGAATTTAATGGCGCAGATCAGACGATAGTATCAACTAGCGTAAACAATATTGCTTATCCCGGACTCCAAGTGTCTATCGAGTGGTCAACCAACGGCATCGATTGGTATGAGGGCTCAAGTTTTGAGGCTAAAAATGTTGGTAAGTATCCGGTTGACTTCCGCTACACTGCCACAGGCAGTTACACCGGCACCTGGTACAACAACGGCGTTGGCGAAATTACTCCACTGGATATTTCTGATGATGCAGACTTTGCCAAGAGCTTTGTGGTAACTCCTTATGGAGAAACCTACACCGGCAATCCGCTAGTGGTAGCCGACGCTAAATTTGACTACAGCAAGTATGAAGGTTTGGTGGGCACGATAAGCTATCTACCCAAAGATGCCGTCGCTTCTGTGGTTGGCTATGCATACGAAGGCATACAGGCCGGTGAGTATCCGGTGACCTTTACCTTTACAGCCGGCGGCAACTACAAAGGCAGCGTGACCAAGGAAGTTACCGGTGTTATAGCGCCCAAGAAGATTGATGACATGACACCGAAAGAGCTGGAGGCAACCTTTATTGCCACCGGTTACGACAAGCTGGTATTTAACAACAACGAGCAAGTTGTGGCCGATGCCAAGATAGACAACGCATTATTCCCCAACCTTGTGGGCATTATCTCACTAAGCACGCAGAGTGAAGGTGATGATGCCGATAAGAACTACGCACCAAACACTGCTGAACTCAAGGGTATAAACGCCGCAGATTATCCGGCAACCTTTAAGTTTGAGGCAACCGGCGGCAACTACGTGGGTACCTATTACAAGAGTGTCGTAGGCAAGATCAGTCCTAAGAACATTGATGATCTTACTCCGGAAGAAAAAGAGGCTGCGTTTGTGGCCAATGGTTATAGCAATCTTACCTACAACCAATTGGATCAAAAAGTGGCCGATGCCGCCTTCAATAGCGCATTGTTCCCGGGCCTCAACGGCACCATTGCTTATAGCTCACAGACCTCCGGTGCAGACAAAGACAAGAGCTACACAGCCGGAAACATTGTTATGGGCAAAGATGCAAGCGATTATCCGGCAACCTTTAAGTTTGAGGCAGCCGGCAACTACGTGGGCACCTATTACAAGAGCGTACAGGGCAAGATCAATCCGCTGCAATTAACAGAAGACGAGATGAAGGCAGCCTTTGAGGTTGACGCTTACACCGATCTTGTTTATGACAACAGCGAGCAACAAGTGGCATGGGCATGGTTTGATGACAAGGAGTTCCCAACCCTTACTGGAACCATCGAAAACAGCACCACGTATTCCGGCACTTACACCGCAGGTGACAAAGTCTTTGGCGTTAGCGCTGCTGAATATCCGGCCTTCTTCAAGTTTAGCGCTGCCGGTAACTACAGTGGTACTTACATAAAAGATACCGTGGGCAAGATCAACGCCGGTAGTTTGCCGGATGACATGTTTGTTGTAAACGGTTACACCAATCTTACCTACAGCAGCAACCCGCAAGTTGTTGCTGACGCTGCGATCAACACAGATAAGTATCCAAACGTGGATTACACTATTGTGTATTCTACCGATGGTCAAAAGACATGGTCTGAGGTTAGCGCTGATCAATTGGTGCAGCTCTTGGCAACCGATGCCGGTGATTATCCGGTCGCCTTTAAGTTTGTAGTATCCGGCGACTATGCAGGCACCAAGGTCATCGAGACCAGCGGCACGATATCGCCCAAGAAAGTTGAAGACATGACCCCGAGCGAACTTGATGCTGCATTTAAAGCCTCGGGATACTCCACAACTTATAATGAGGCTGATCAGCTTGTCGCAAATGCTTGGTTTGGCAAAGATGTAAACATTGGCGGCACGATTTACGTGAGCACCGCTGCTGATGAAGACGTTGTAGAGAATAAGACATACTCTACAGGTGATGAGTTATGGCAAAAGAACGTGGGCGACTATCCGGCGTGGTTTAAGTTTGTGGCCACAAGCGGTAATTATGTTGGCACTTACTACAAGGGTGTAGAAGGTCATATCACTGCCAAGAGCATCAACGATGGCGATTTTGACACAGCGGCACTTAAGGCTGTTGGTTACACCAAGACCTTCAAAGAGAAGGATCAAGTTGTTGCCGATGCCTGGTTTGATACTGATATGTATGCCTCTTTGGCGGGAACCATCTCTTTGAGCACCCAAACAGCCGGCGAGGGCGAGACACTGGATTATATAGCTGGCAGCGAGCTTTATGGCAAGAACGTTGGCAGCTACCCGGTCTGGTTCAAGTTTGAAGCCGGTGGCAACTATACGGGCATCTACTACAAGAGTGCTGAAGGCAGCATTACTCCTTGGAAGCTCTCAGGAGACGAGCTTGAGGCGGCGTTTGAGGCCGAGGGCTATGCAAAAGTGTTCAACGGTGAGAACCAGGTGGTGGCTGATGCAAGTATCAACACAGTGGCATTCCCCAGTCTGAGCGGTGTTATCACTTATAACACCACTATGGATCCAACAAATATCGTGAGCTCCTCTGTTTATCTGGAGCGAGACGTTAAGGCTGCTTACCCGGCAACGTTTACCTTTGTTGCCGCCGGTAACTACAGCGGCACCTACTCAAAATATGTTGAAGGTTCCATCAGCGCCAAGAGCATCAATGACGATGACTTCCCGGGCAAAGATGTGCTTAAGGCTCAGGCGTTTACACTGCCTTATAGCGCCGGTGCTCAAACAGTTGCCAGTGCATCTATCGATGTATCGGTACTGCCCGATAAGTACGCCGATTTCACCGGTGTTATAAGGTATAGCACCGATGGCGGATACACGTGGAGCGATGCAAGCTCGGGAGCCCTCATTGAGTACAAAGAAATAAACGTAGGCAGTTATCCTGTGAAGTTTAGACTTACCGGCACCGGAAACTATATCGGTAGCCTTATGATTGAGGATGTAACCGGTCTTATCACCGCATCTGACGGCAAGCTTTTGCAAGACGCTTTTATCGCCAATGAATACGATCCAACCTACAGTGGGTCGCCTGTAACAATTGCCGATGCGGCATTTAACACTGGTGATTACCCGGGTCTTGAGGGCAATATCTGGTATTCACTTGATCCTGATGCTCAGGGAGATCCCACGCATCCAAGTTGGCAGCTTGGCGATAAGGCTGAGCTCATCGACACCGGAAATTACCCCGTATACTTCATGTATGAAGTGACCGATGACGGCAACGACAACTACAACTACGAAGGTTTCTACTTTAATAGCGCAAATGGCGAGATCAAAGCCGCAAATATCGATGATCTTGACCCCACGATGGCGTTTGCAGTAAACGGTTATACCGCGCTTACCTATAACAGCAGTGCCCAAGTAGTAGCTGATGCGGCGTTTGCCAATGCGGCGATCACCGGAACCATTGCCTATAGCATCGATGGCGGCGAAAGTTGGGTAGAGGCAAGTGCAATAACACCTGCAACTTACTCAGAGACCAAGGCCGGCGAGTATCCGGTGACATTCCGCTTTACCGGCACCGGTAATTATACGGGCAGCAAAGATATCTCCACTCAAGGTAAGATTGCGGCTCTGGATATCAATGGTCTGCTCGACAAACTTGTAGCCAACGGTTATGACCTAACTTACAACGGCAGCAGCCAACTTGTTGCCAATGCCGATATCCTTGATCCTGCTATTACCGCAAGTATCGAATACTCCACAGATGGCGGCACCACATGGGTCAAGTCCGATGAGTTTAATGCAAAAGATGTAGGCGACTACGATGTGACCTTCCGCTTTACCGGCACCGGGGACTACACCGGCACGGTTGAGAAGACAGTTGAGGCTTCTATCTCTGCAAAGAGTATCGAAGACCCCGATTTTAATGGCAAACTAGTTCTGGACACCAAGAGTTTTGCGCCGATTTACAACAATAAGTCCCAAAAAGTTGCTTCCGGTGCAATTGACTACTCGAAAGTACCGGCTGAATACGCCGGCTTTACGGGCACCATCGACTATAGTCTTGATGGCGGCACTACATGGATACCTGCTGCCGAGTACTTTGAGACCAACGTAGGCACGTACCCGGTCACCTTCCGTCTTACAGGCACAGGTGGATACACCGGTACCATCACTGAGCAAGTGAGCGGTCAGATACTGCCCATAGGCTCACTGCCGGAAGATGCCTTTATCGTGAGCGAGTATGATCCTGTTTACACCGGCAATCCTCAAACTATTGTTGAAGGTGCCTTTAATACAGAAGACTATCCCGGTCTTGGCGGTAAGATCGCCATCAGTACTGATGGCGGTGAGACTTGGGTGTCTGAAGATGAGTTTAAGGCGACCGATGTAGGCGAGTACCCGGTCAAGATTAAGTTCACGCCGGAGGGCAACTACACAGGCGAATACATCTTTGACGCTACAGGCGTAATCCAGGCTGTTGACATCAACGACCCGGCATTTGATGGTGCGTTTGCGGTAAACGGTTACGAAGAACTTATCTACAATACCAAAGATCAAGTGGTTGCTGATGGCGCGGTTCTCGATACACGTATTAAGGCTACTATTGAGTACAGTACTGACGGAGGCAAGACTTGGACTGCTCCATCCACACTGAATCGCGTGGATTACAAAGAGAGTGCTGTGGGCGACTACCCGGTAAGCTTCCGCTTTGTGGGTACCGGCAACTATAGCGGTACCAAGATATTGGATACCGCAGGTAAGATAAGTAACATCGATCTTAGCTCGGTTGCTGATAAGCTTGTGGCTACTGGATATGAGCCGGTTTATAACGGTACGTCTCAAACGGTAGGAGAAGCCAAGGTACTTGACCCGGCCATCACTGTCACCGTTGAGTACAGCACCGATGGTGGCAAAACCTGGCAAAATGGTACTAAATACCTTGAGAGTGAAGTGGGCGATTACCCTGTAAGTTTCCGCTTCACCGGCAGTGGTGTGTATGAGGGCAGCGTTATTAAGTCGGCAAATGGCGCAATCAAACCTCTGGACATTGGTGGTAATGACTTTAATGGCAATTTGGCATTAAAGGCCACTCCTTACACCAAGATGTATAACGGTAGTGCTCAAGTTGTCGCTTCTGCACAGATCGATAGAGCTAATGTACCTGCGAACTTTACCGGTAACATCTCTATGAGCACAGACGATGGAAACACCTGGTCGGCAGCTAGTTTGGCCATAACCGTTGAGCTTAACGGAACCAACGCAGGTAGCTATCCTGTGACCTTTAAGCTAAGTGGTACCGGCAATTACAGTGGTTCGGTTACCAAGGCTGTAACCGGTCTGATCACTCCTGCTGACAACAGGTTGCCGCAAGATGCCTTTGTGGTAAACAACTATGACAAGCCGTATGACGGTACGCCTCAAGTAATTGCTGATGCGGCATTTAATACAGATGATTATCCGGATGTTAAAGGCAAGATCTGGTATTCTGACGACCCTGCAGCTCAGGGAAATCCGAATCATCCCAGCTGGAAAGAGGGAAGCGCTGTTGAGGTCACAGGTGCCGGTAATTATCCTGCATACTTTATGTATGAAGTAACCGACGACGGTGATCCTAACCGCAACGCCGAAGGAACGTATTTTGGCAGCACGCAAGGTACAGTCAGCCAAGCTGACCTCGGAGATCTTGATCCGGCAACGGCATTTGCTGTAAATGGCTATACCAACCTTATCTATAACGGCAATGAGCAAGTAGTTGCCGACGCAGCCTTTAGAGATGCAAAGATCACCGGCACCATTGAGTACAGCACTGATGGTGGAAACACCTGGTCAGAGTCGAGCAGATTAGGGTTTGTTACCTACGATCAGACTAATGCGGGAACTTACCCTGTGACCTTCCGCTTTGTGGGCACCGGCAACTACAAGGGCACAGCTCTCGTGGATACAACAGGAATCATTTCTGCAGCCAGTGTGGCAGACTTTGTGGCTGATTTTGAAACAATCGGCTTTAGCTACACTTATGACGGCGGATCACATCTGGTGGCTGCTGCGTGGAACTCTTCAGACAGAGTTACCGGCACCATAGATTATTCACTAGATTTCTTGGCTGAAGAACTTGATGAGCCGGGCATACAAGCCAGAACATTGAATGTACTTAACGCGGGCACATGGAAACCGGGCAGAACATATTATGCTATTGAAGTTGGCATGTATCCGGTGTCCTTCCGCTTCACAGGCACCGGCAACTACACCGGAACGATCATCAAGGCCGCTGTAGGCTACATCAATGAAGTTGCGATAATACCGGAGCCTGAGCCAACACCAACTCCCGATCCTACTCCACAACCGCAAGATCCGGTTGTTACACCACCAACCATCATCACGGTTCCCGGTGATGGAACCGACACCGTAGTGATTCCGAGCGATCCAACGGTAGTTACAGTGCCCGGCACAACAGTTACAACTCCCGGAACCACAGTCTATACGGTACCGGGCGAGACAAGGGTTGTTGAGNNTGAGGTGCAAGTACCAACGCCGGCTGTAGAAGAAGTGGTTGAAGCAGCCGAAGTGCAGACAGGAAACCCGGTAGTAGACATCTCTGAAGGTGCCGTACCTACAGGCAATACTAACCTAAGTGGCGTATTAGCGTGGAGCTTAACCAACCTCTTGATTGCACTCACTGCTCTGGCAATTGCGATAGGTATTACAATACGTGGTGTTGTCGCATACAGGCGCAGACTTGACGAGTTTGAGAAAAAAGACTATCAAAGATGGCTTGAAAACCAAGGTAAACCTGAGTGGATGGTTCAAGAAGCAGAAGAAGCGGCCAGGATTGAAGAAGATGAGTCAAAGAAGAAGGCGCTTCTGAGCAATGTGTTGAGAGTGGTGAGCGTTGTTGCAGGCATAATCCCACTAATCATTTTCTTTATAGTTGAGGATTTGAGTGGCACAATTGTATGGATAAATGAGAACACGCCGGTCATCGCCATCATTGCGATTGTGTTCTTAATGCTCGCTGCTATCTATGTGATAGCAAATGAGAACAAAAGAAGAGAAGAGAGACGCAGAGAAAAGTATAATGAGTTGCAAAGCTCTCAAGAGTCTGACGCAAAAGTTGTAATTACTATTTAATGCAAGTAAGGAGGCTGTATCAAAGGTTTAGGCATAACTCAGATGGTCATTCACATGACCATCTGTCACTGTCGTAGCAATCTGTTATTTACGTAGCGCTCTGTCACTGTCGCTTAGGCGGGAATCCATAAAAACAGTTAGCACTATGTGAAAGTCAAAAGAGTTTTGCCATAAGATTTTTGATACAGCCCCTCGCATAAACGGTGTTGAACCGTTTTGCAAAGTGTAAAAGTATGGATAACCGATATCGGTTTTTCCGCCAAACACGAAGAGGTTATAAAATGAGCAAGAAAAAAGCCCCGGTTCAAATAATCCTAGTAGCTTTACTAACAACATCCCTAATGCTTTTAGCTGCATGCAGCAGTACAGCAAACTCAACGTCCGGCTCGTCCGGCTCTTCCGGCGCTAACGCTGCTGTAACGTACGACGGCACCGGTCAAAGCGATCTAGGCACCGGCATCTTCTTCGTACAAGGAACCGACGGCACCAAATCAAGCACTACCACTCCAACAGTAATCATCTCCAAAAACGCATCTTCCTCAAACATTGCTTTCGAAGCCAGCGGCTACGAAGAAAATCCCAAAACTTACTTCTTCATTGATGGAACACTGGTAGCCGAAAACAACATCCCCGGCAAAACTGTAGGCACCCTTACTCTGGGCGCAGATGTATTAAAAGAAGGCACGCATAAAGCCGAAGCAGTACAGTTCAAAGACAGCAAAATCGGCGGCGAAGTGGTTAGCTACAAGATGGCAGAGTTTACCATCAAGTACGAGTAGATCAGTCGAGCTCGCGATCAAGTAAGAGTAGGTCAGCCGAGCTTGCGATCAAGTACGAGTAGATTAGCCGAGCTTGCGATCAAGTGTAAATAAGACCGTTAAAATCCAATACATTTCTGCTTAGCGCAGAGGTGGCTGTAAGGCGATGAGAGATGTCGCCTTAAAAGCACGCGCGCAGTACACCTCAATTGCAGCATTGTATGCTTTAGCTTATAAACTTCAACTATTTCGCACGATAGACAAGCTAATCACAGTTTTAAATACTTGTTTCCTTGACTATCGTGCGAAATAGCGTGATTTTGCTAAAACAAAGACCAACCTACAAACTTTAAACCAAACAGGAGTTTTTCAAGTAGCAAACTTGGGGTCTGGAGCACAACTCTTGTTCCTGCCTATTAAGTGAGTGTCGCTGTTGAACAAAATTTGTTGCTACATAAAAATATTTTGCAAATCCCTTACAAGATCAACTCAAATGATTGATTGTCTTAGGATTCTATGATAATATGACAAGTAGAAGGAGAGCCAAAATCTTTTGCTCAAATTTAAAGCCTTTCATAAGCCCTAAGGAAAGGGAAAGCTGCTTTACCGGTATCGGAAAGGAGTTAAATCGGCGTTTGCAAAAACACGTTTTGTAAGAAGTGGAAAGGAGTTAGTAATGGCAGAGCTTTTAAAGAAGATCAAAGAATCATCAATTAACAGAAGATCATTTGTGGCTGCAGCAGCGGTAGCGGGAGCTTCGGCATCAATTGCATTGGCGGGCTGCTCTAGGCCTGCTGAAAACACCGTTACCGAGACGACCGAATCGTCACCGACTTCCATGAAGTTAGAAGGTGGCGAGTGGATGAGTTACAACTGTCATACGCATAGTTGTGCTTACAGGTGCCACAATCGGGCATATGTGGTTGATGGCGTGATACTAAGGCATGGAACTGGCGATGTGCATCCGGACAGCGTCGAGTACCCGCAGTTAAGACCATGTATCAAGGGTATGATGGGCAGAAAGATTGTTACCGGCGTAGAGCGTCTCAAGTATCCAATCAAGCGTAAAAACTGGAGTCCTGGTGGTGGGGCTGGTGTAAACCCTCAGTTACGTGGCAAAGATGAGTGGGAGCGCATTAGCTGGGATGAAGCTATAGATATGATCGCTTCAGAGTACACCAGGATCCGTGATACTTACGGAAATAAAGCATTTTTGGCTTTAGGGCAAGCAGAAGGACGTCTCGGTGGAGGGCTTTTGGGAAGTGCAATCCTCAATGCCATCGGAGGATGTCTTACTACGTGGGGACAGGCTTCTCAAGGTGGATTTCCTGTGGTGGCCAATCACATGCGCGGATCGTATTCTGCAGGCGCAGCAGATTCACAGGACAGAATTGCTTTAAGCCATGCTAAGTTGATTGTCATGTTTGGTATCAATCCTGCTTGGACAGCAAGCGGTGGAAATATGTTCAATTTCCTAAATGCAAAGAAGGCCAATGGAGCAAAAGTCATTTTCATTGACCCTTATTTTTCCACTACACAGCAAGTTCTTGGTGATGATTGGATCCCCTGTCGTCCTGGCACAGACGGAGCATTTCTTGAGGCAGTAGCGTATGAGCTAATAACAAACAATCTTCAAAATCAAGAGTTCTTAGACAAATACTGTCTTGGTTTTGACGCAGAACACATGCCGCCAGACGCAAAGACGAATGAGAATTTTAAAGACTATATTCTTGGCGAGTACGATGGTACTCCCAAAACGCCGGAATATGCCAGCGCTATTTGTGGCATGCATCCTGACAAAATCAGAGAATTTGCACAAGAAATAGGCACCAATGCCGGCCCTATTGCTTGGAAATCTTCAGGAGCACCGGCGAGGACAAACTACGGCAACCGTTACGCCCAATTGTTCTTTACAGTTGGTTGGATGTTGGGTTGTGTGGGCAAACTTGGTTCGGAAATCTCGGCAGGGTCATCAAGTCCAAACAGCCATTTGGGAACTCCTGGTGGAGCTAACATGGTTGCATTTGGTGGTGCCAAATATGCCTATCCAAAAAACCCGATCTGCACCGAAACACGTGCTGAAAGCAAAATTGCCAACAAAATGTTTGACCCGAATTTGGAGTACGGTATTACATTTACTGAAACATTCAAGGCAATTGTAGATGGTGAATATAGCTTTCCGAGTCCAAATGGACAAATCAAAAGATCTTGTGATATCAGATGTATCGTACGTGACAATCAGCACAACCCAACAAGCCAACAGACTGGTGGATATTGGGCAGAAGCAGCATTTAGAAAAGAAACTGTAGAGTTTGTTGTTGTCAACGAGAAGTATCTTACAGATGATGCTCGACATGCCGATATTGTGCTTCCGATTCAATCAACACTTGAAATGGAAGTATGTTGTGGAGCTCCTGCAACTGCGGAGTTTGCTCTTTTTGGTCGTAGAGTTATAGAGCCTTATTTTGAGTCCAAGACAGATGCAGAGATATTCTTTCTTTTATGCGACAAACTTGGGATCAGTGAAGAAGTTGCTCCAAAAATGACAGTGAAGCAAGCTGAGTTCAACAAAGTGCTAGGTGCAACTATACTCCAGGCAGATGGAACCAGAGCACCTTTGGTCACAGTGACTCAAAAAGATCTTGATGAGTACGGTGTTGAGGGCGAGCCGGTCGAAGGAATTATCGACTTTGCAGATTTCGTGGCACAAGGTGGGTATCAGGTGCAGCGTAAAGACGGCGATCACTTCATGAACATATTTGATAAGAAGTTCATTGACGACCCGGCGGCTAACCCTGTTAAGACTACATCAGGTAAATACGAAATCTATAGCCAAGCACTTAAAGACTACTATGATCTTTGCTGCTTTAATGATATCGATGCGCTACCTAAGTATAAAGCAGCTCCGGATGGTTACGAGCAGGCAAAGACAGAAGCTGATTTTAAATGGCAGTTGATTACCATGCACATAATACGCCATGCACATAGTTGTGTGGCAAACATCAAAGAGCTTGATGAAATCTTTACTAATGATTTATTGATGAATGTTTCTGATGCCGAAAAGAATGGGTTTAAGAAAGGTGATTGGGTGCTTGCCAGTACCAGAGAAGGTGGGAAAATTGCAAGACGTGTCAATCCGATACCGCACTTGATGCCGGGCGTTGTCATCTTAGGTCAAGGAAACTGGCGCGACATTGATCAAGAAACTGGCGTTGATGTTGGTGCAAACGCGAACAGTGTTTGTGTTACCCGTCTTCTTGGGGATGGTTATCAAGATTACAACATGAATCTTTTAAAGATCGAAAAATATTCCGGTCCACAGCTTGATGTTGAAGTAAGACGTCAACCCTTTACTGCAGGAATTTGATGGGAGGTAGATGATGGCACAATTAGGTTTTTATCACAACACAAATGAGTGCGTAGGTTGCAAAGCCTGTATTATCGCATGCAAAGACAAGAACGACCTTCCGCTCGGAGAAAAATTCCGCAAAGTTTATGACTATGCAAAATGCGATTGGGATGTAGATGCAAATGGAGTAAGCGTTCCTTCAAATTATTACTCCTATTCAGTCTCGATGGCATGTAATCATTGCGCGTCACCGGCATGTATGGCTGTTTGCCCCGTAGAGGCTATCATGAAAAGAGATGACGGTATCGTCTACATCAATGGTGATCTGTGCATAGGCTGCTCAAGCTGCATTACTGCCTGTCCATTTGATGCACCGTATCTCTCGACTAACTCCAACAAGTCAAAAAAATGCGATTTTTGTATGGATTATATTGATGAAGGTGGGGTGCCTCAGTGTGTTGCAGCTTGCTCGACGCGTTGCTTGAGTTGTGGAGATATCGATGAGTTGCGTTCTAAGCACAAAGGAGTAGAGACGCTTCCACCGATACCCGAAGATGTTTCTACATCACCATCGGTACTATTTACGCCATCAAGGTTGCATCCAAATTGTGAGGCAGATGGTGTTTTAACTAGCACAGAAGAAGAGATTACTTCCGCAACTATATGATTTAAAGAAAGAGGCAGCGCATTTTGCGCTGCCTCTCAGACATCAATTGATTTCATCCAAGCTATGAGCCCATTTCGTGCAAACTAGAAATCAGAATAACACAGGGAGAACAACATGAGATTGCTTATCGGAATAGCGGTAACAGCAGTGTTCATACTGGCATTTCGGAGTCTGATCAAAAGATTCCCAATTGCCTTCTATGTCCTTGCAGTTGCCTGCGACATTTTTTATCTATACGGAGTTTATGCAGGTCTTCCGGCGTGGCTCTGTNNCTCCTGCAAAAAAATGTTCTGGGATTCTCGTTCTTTGCTGTCGTTATGTTTATAGGCGTTCTTAGCGAACGAAATCAGCTTTACAAATCTCTTTTGGCGATAAGAGCAGAGCTTTCGATAATTGCTTGTATACTTAGCGTCGGTCATATAATTGCATTTGGGAGCATTTACCTTGTACAAACGAATGTCTTTGCAGGCGCTTTACCATGGATGTATGCTGTAGCGACTATATTTGCATTACTCGCAGTGATACTGATGGTTCCTTTGCTAATTACATCATTTAAATGGGTCAGAGCTAAGATGGCTCCTACAACCTGGAAGCGACTTCAGCGAACATCGTATGTTTTTTATATGTTTGTTTTCATACACTTGCTTCTATTTATCGGACCATCGTCACTTGCAGGTTCTGCCAATGCAACGATAACTTTTGTGATATATGTAGCCCTTTTTACTGTATATACTATCCTACGCGTTGCAAAATGGGTGATATCTAAAGATCGTATCAGCAAGCAACAGGAAATGAGTGTGCAAAATAATGAAAATCTGTATGAACAATCTGTGTGATGATTGGGGCGTGAGCTAAATGAAGACCTATGATGAAAGCGTTGCAGTGGCTTTGGCTGGACGGACGACAACGTACAAACTGCTTCATGCTTTGATAGGCAATGAACCGACAGTTAGTACCGTTTGCATATTTTTGAATCAAGAAGTCTATGAAGTGCTTGACCTATACTCTAATGCTTCCAAAGAATACGCAATTGCTTTAAATGATCTTCTGGAGGCAATACGTGCAAGAAAGGAGCAGGTTGAAGAGTTTGTAGACCAGCTTTCCATTGACTATTCTCGTTTGTTTGTTGGCCCGAGAAAAAACGAAGTCGAGCCGTGGGAGTCAATTTATCGAAGTAATGAAAAAACGCTTTTCCAAGCAACAACACTTGAAGTGAGAAAAGCATACGTAGCGCAGGATTTGATTCCAAGCGGGTATCCAAACGTGGCTGATGACCATATCGGTATCGAGCTTGATTTTATGGCAAAACTTGCTGAAAGAGCCTATGAAGCAAATATGCATGGTGATAAAGACAATCTGCTCAAAGCCTTAAAAGCATCTATGGACTTTCTAGATAAACACCTACTCGAATGGATGCCCAGATTTGCCGAGTCTTTTAAAAAAGCTAAGCACGGCGAGTTTTATGGTAAAGCCGCTAATCTGATCTCACTTTTTATTGCAATCGATCGTGATCTACTGGGTGAGATTACTCAAGCCTAGTAAAGCAATAAATCGACGCTTCCTTAAAGAAGCACATAATCAAACACATGAACAGCGGCATTGATTATGCAGTAGCGCAGGAAGAAAGCACCAACTATAACGAGAATAGAGCTGGCGGCGATAAAATTATGCAGCGGATCTCTTAAGCCGACAATTGCCAGCAGCAGCGGTAAAACAAGCCCTACCAGTACGGCACCAACCCAAAACAAAGGTGACTCAACACCATTAAGCAAAAGATCAAGCGAGTATCTTGATGCCGCAATGTCGTTAAACGATGTGCAAATAAAAGCTCCGAGCACTATTATTTCTAGAACCAGCAACACAAGATCTATTCGTGGAATTAGATGAAGGCTGTATTTCATCGCCTTTCGGTGCTGGTTTAAGAAGCCATAAAGTGCAATGA
This sequence comes from Eggerthellales bacterium UBA948, assembly GCA_002293265.1. Lineage (GTDB taxonomy): Bacteria > Actinomycetota > Coriobacteriia > Coriobacteriales > UBA8131 > UBA8131. The sequence continues at coordinate 6,012 of DBCW01000060.1, read as the reverse complement.
CTGCTGATCCGCACGACAAAGAAGATAGAACAAACAGTACTACTAACAGCCAATTATGATGAAATGGCACAGAGCGCATGCAAGCCAAGAAAACTCCGGTATAAGTCATGAGTCCAAGAGCAAGTAGAAAAGCAAAAACTTGAAACGCTCTAGAGACTATCGTTGACGTTTTTGATGAAGTGCGTACTCTAACAAAGATCAATATCATTGCCAGAGGACAAAACAGCACAATGTTCCAAACACCAATCGAGAGTATCGACATATTGGTGCTAAATAAAGCCATATACGCCATATCCGGCGACCCCAAGTCAAACAATAAAAACACTGAGCCGATGATCACAAGGATCGGACCGGCGATAAAGCCACCATCGGCAATATATCTATACTCTTGAACATGCTCTCTGCCAGAGTATCGCCCGATGAATCTAAATATTGAGGCTACGGCATATGCACCGCTTCCCATACCGGCTAAGAATATGTACCAGACTATATAAAGGCTGTACATTTTGTGCTACCTGCCTACTTAATTGAGCCGGGACTCCTCAAATTCTTTTTGACAAAGTCATCAATGTTGTTAAAGCCTTCGCTAAATGCACTTGGTGTGATAATCAAGCCGCCATTATCTTTAACGCTTTCATATATCAAATTCATGGTTCGCAGTTGCATGGCGCGATCATTTTTATCATATATCTCTGCTGCTTCCACAAACATTTCGCTGATGTCTTTTTCCACTTCGGCCAAAAGCACGCGGGCATTTCTTTCGCGCTCGGCTTGCGCCTCTTTTGACAAGGCATCTTGCAGTTCGTCGGGAACCGTGATGTCACGAATCTCTACACTGATGATAGTTATGCCCCAAGCCTCGGTCTTTTCGGCAAGTATCTCTTGTAGTTGTACATCAATTTGTCTGCGGCTGGCAGCCAACTCTGCAAGGCTTACTCTGCCGATAGCATCTCTAAGGGCGGTCTGCGCGCTCCAAGCTACAGCTTTTGGATAATTCTCAACTTCTATGCAGGCCTTTCTGGCATCCCAGACCATCCAAAACAGCACGGCATCAACGTCAACCGAGACGAGATCTGCTGTTAGGGTCTCTTCCGCCTGATATGGCGTTGCGATTATGCGCTGGTCTATGCAAAGTGTTACATGTTCCAGAATAGGAAATACAAAAAACAGACCGGGTCCGCCTAGGCGGGCGAACTTGCCAAGACGCAAAATTACAGCTCTCTCCCAATGCTGGACGATTCTGATAGAAGCTGTTGCTAAAAGCCCCAAAACAGCAGCAGCAATGATCACCCAGACAGTGAGTTGACCGACCAAATAGGCTATGCCAACTATAGCGGCGAATGGAATAAGAAACATCAAAGCGCCGAAGAAATAGATTCCATTTCTGGACGATCTGTTTCCTCTGACGCTTGCTCTGTCAGAGGCGGTATTGGTTTGCTTTTGCCTTGACTTGCGTCCTTGTGGATCGACAGTTTTTGTCTTATCCGGCATTCATGCTCTCCTTGATCTTGGTGGCTGGTTTGCTTGAACTTGACCATCCCGGCTCATGCTTCTCTACATGATCGATCTTTTTTGAGACCAAAGCAATAATCTCTTGCCCTGTCATACCAAACTCAAAACCTGAGCGTACAAACTCATCCGCCAACATGTCTACTTTATTATCCAAAGGCAATAGTCGTCCTTTATCAAACTCCGCCACAAAAGTACCCTTGCCACGCTTGGTAACAATCAATCCCTCGCGCTCCAAATCTTGGTACACCTTGTTCACCGTGTTGTAGTTGATATCCAGATCTACGGCAAGCTCACGTACGGTGGGTAATTGCTCGCCCTGCTCGTATTGTCCGGACACAATGCAGTATACAAGTCTTTTACGTACCTGAATCCACACCGGGATTCCGTTGCTATCATCGACCTTAAAGTTCTTCACTAATAATCTCCTCCCGTGCAATTGCTTTTTAGCAGCGCATAAACACAAAGCTGCCAGTAAAATCTATTAATCATAATACTATAGGACACGCCTTTAAGTATAGATGCCCATTATTGGAACAAAGGCACATCGCCCAGGAGAAAGTCTTCGACACTGTAATCAGGGCTGCCAATAACTAATGCGTATGTCCCGGGATAGCTTTCTAGAAACGCTTTTAAGCCGTTGCGATTTTTTATTCTTCCGCTTTTAACTTCGATAGCGGTGCGCTTAGAGCCCTTTCTAATCACAAAGTCAACTTCTTTATCGCCCTCACGCCACCAGAAAAGATCAAAGCCTTCTGTTAAACTACGAGCCAGAAGAGCTNNACACTTTCGATAACGCGACCGCGATTTCCGCCATCATCCAAAAAAGCCTGTCTGCTTCTACCCGAAGCCGAAGCTATCAATGAGGTATCAAAAGTCATAAGCCTGGGAGAACTGCCTCGAACCTTAAGTATTTTCTCGTCGTATTTAAAAAGACTTGCAAGTATTCCAGCGTTTTTTAGAAGCCTAAGATAATTTGCCACAGTATCGGTATTTCCTGCATCTTGTAGTTGTCCGAGAAGCTTTCGGTAAGAGATTTCTTGCGATGAATATGCGGCTCCTAAATAAAACAGTTCGGTGAGCACAGCCGGCTTGCGTACTTCTTCCATCATTAGCACATCCTTGGTAAGAGTTGGCTCAATGATGGCCTCTCGCATATACTGTGTCCATCGTTGTTCATCATCTTTGATTCGTGCTGATCCCGGATAACCGCCGAAGAACAAAAAATCCTCAAGCGAATAGCCAAAAGCCTGCTTGCATTCAGCAAAACTCCAGTGCGAAGAGTGCACCAGTTCAAATCTACCGGCAAGCGACTCACGGAGTCCCTTTCGCAACAACAAAGGTGAAGATCCTGACAAAATGACTTTAAGAGCGCTGCCTGTGCGGGTGTCTTCATCCCAAAGAGATTTTACAGTTGATGACCACTGATGCACTCTATGAATTTCGTCAAGTACAAGCACGTTGTTGCGTTCTAAGATCTGAGTATGCCTCGCTTCGTTCCAAATCTCACGTACCTTTTCTGCAGTGAGGTTTCTCTCCTCATCAAAACTAAAGTAGGTGAGGTGAACTTCTGGTTGATCAAGCGCCTGGAGTATCGCTGTCGTTTTACCTGTTTGTCTGGGACCGACTACTATTTGGATAAAACTCCTTGGCTCGTTGATTCTATATGAAATCGTATCCACAAGTTGTCTTTTGAAGCCGTTCATCAGATACCTCCTTGCTTGTTTGGCGGGCAAATCCGCCAACATATAGTATTGCTCATTATATCGGGCAAATATAATAAATTCAAGATTTGCCCGATAGCATGTTGGTGTGGATTTAATTCGGCACTTCTTTAGAGCTACAGACACTAACAATCAACAAAACAACAACTCTTGCAGGTGAGAGCTGTTACCGGCTTGGATTAAGGTGTTCAATGTATGGCGGAAAACATCAGTACATGGATAGGGGTAAATATGACCGATATTTTGAGTCTTGAGCAAGCCGTTAAAACTAGACGCTCTATTAGGCGCTATACAGACAAGCCTATTGAGCAGTCTATATTAGACAGTTTGGATGCCTATGTAGAAGAGTGCAATCAGGAAAGTGGACTGCGTATGCAACTGATGCGCAATGAAACCAAGGGTTTTAAAGGCATAATCGGTCGTGTCAATTTCACAAATGTAAGCAACTATCTTGCGCTTGTTGGCGCAGACGATGATTCACTAGACGAAAAGTGCGGCTACTATGGGGAGAAGGTGCTGCTCAGAGCAGTTCAGCTGGGTCTTGGAACATGTTGGTTTGGTGGTGGATTTAAGAAAACAGCCATTAATCTGCGCCCGGGCGAGCGTGGTGTGATCGCAATTGCAATTGGATATTCGGACCAAGAGGGTAGGGTTCATAAATCAAAGGAGCTCTCCACACTTGCTCTTTCTCAGGCTGCCGACACGCCGGAGTGGTTCAAAAAAGGCGCGATCTTTGCCCAACTTGCTCCTACCGCACGCAATCAGCAAAGCTTTAGGTTAACTTTGCTTACTGATAAAATCGCCGAACAAACTGAGGGAAAAGCTTTGGTCAAAGCAGAATCCTTAGGCGGCATGCTTTCAGCACTGGATCTTGGTATAGTTAAATTGCATTTTGAGATTGGCGCTAACACAGAGAACTTTATTTGGGCATAAAAAAGTATTAACAAAAAATGATATGAAGCAAGGTGGTAAGTTTGACGGTAACGGCGGATCCGGTGGCAATAACGATAATGGTAATGACGGCGACGGCAATAACGGCAACAGTGGAGATGCCAACAGCGAAGACAAAGAAAGAAGCTAACAGCAAGCTTTGAGCAAGCGCTATTCTTTAAACCCAAAATATCGGTAAAAAAATGTTATAATTACCTAAATAACGGTATTAAGGAGAAACAATGGCGCGGCCAACATCAAATAAAGTAATAACCGCCAGCCGTGAGATCGGTGAGCAGTTTCGTACGTGGCGAAAGTTGCTTAACCTTACATTAGCGCAAACTGCAGATAGGGCAGGTATAGCTCGCTCAACTTTACAACGCATCGAAAAGGGAGACGGTGGGGTCAGCTTCCAGGCAGTACTTAGCACAGCTCGCGCTCTAGGAATACTAAACGAGATAGTTCAAGCTACCGATCCATATGAGACCGAATTTGGCAGAGCTCGCGCTGACATGATCTTACCTAAAAGGGTGCGCTCATGAGTAATATAGAGGTACATATTGAGCTTAACGACAAAACTACATCTGTTGGCACTCTTTACTCACACGTGAGGCGTGGCAGGGAGAGCTCAACGTTTAGGTATGAAGCTGCCTATATTGCCGTTGCTGATGCTTATGCTTTGGAACCTGAAATGTCACTGTCGTTAGGCGAACATGCTTTTTTAAACGGTCTGCCTAGAAGCTTTAGAGACTCCAGTCCTGATAGATGGGGACGTATGCTTATCGAAAAAGGGCTTAGGCAGCAGTGGGCAGAGGAGGGACTCCCGGCCAGAACAATTACCGAAGTAGATTATTTGTTGGGCACAGCAGACATTTCAAGACAAGGTGCGTTGCGTTTTAAGCAGCCTGGTAATACAGAGTTTGAGGCTGTAACGTCAGAGGTGCCAAAGTTAGTGGCTTTGTCTAAACTTCTTTCCGCGTCACACAAAATATGTAAGAATGCCCAGAATGATCGTAGCACACTAGCGGCAGTGAAAACCCTACTTGATGCCGGAACCGGATCACTTGGAGGCGCTCGCCCAAAAGCCACTGTTGTCGATGTTGATAAAGATGGGCATGAATCTTTCCATATTGCAAAGTTTCCACACGCGGAAGACAAATGGGATGTAATGCGGTGGGAGAAGATCGCTTTGGAACTTGCAGCGATAGCCGGCATTAAAACTCCCGAGAACAGGATGATCAATATTGATAATTCAAGCGTCTTGATGCTAAAAAGATTTGATAGATCAGATACCGGAAAACGGATAGGCTATGCTAGTGCTATGACTTTACTTGAAAGCGAGGAGGGAGAGACACATGACTACTTGGATCTGGCAGACATTCTTGCAGAAATAAGCGATGTAGCTACAAAAGACCTAAATGAACTGTGGCGCCGCATCATTTTTTCTCTGCTTATCAACAATACCGATGATCATTTGCGAAACCATGCCGTGTTGCGTCACGTCAAAGCATGGCGTTTGTCTCCTGCCTTTGATATCAATCCAAATCCGGATCTGAGCAGCCAACGAGCAACATCGATTCAAGGCGAAACACATTTTGAAAAAGGCTGGCAAGCTGCAAACGATACACATGAATGGTTTGGTCTTAGTCAGACCAAAGCTGCAGAGATAAGCGCGAAGGTATTGAGTGCAATATCACAGTGGAAAACAGTTGCTTTAAGGTACGGGGCAACTAAGCAAGAAATGAGTCTCTTCCAACCAGTCTTCGAGAGAGCGCTATCGACTGCAAGGGCAAGTTAGAAAGCTAACCTAGCTTTTTGTATCGACGAGTGTATAACAGGGGACGGAGGA
>DBCW01000095.1:43654-46719 GCA_002293265.1 Eggerthellales bacterium UBA948 | reverse complement strand
TTGGTGCTTGGTGCCTGCAAGCAGGCACCAAGACTTTGATCGTGGTGTGGCGCTTACGGATTCGTTGGTGCTGGCCCAGTTACTTCAGTTGGAGTAATAAAGACAGTAACTTGGTATGAACCATCATTTTGTTTCACGGCAGTGTTTGTACCGTTAGCAGCAGGAGTATAAGAGAAGTTCTGTATGTCTCCCTGAGCAGTAACGGTTGCCGTTGCGGCCCAACCTGTGTCGCTCTCACCTTTTTTTGCTCCATCGAGCAATACTTGGCTAACAGTAGCTGCTTTGACCGACCTCATTTGTGCATTTTGGACAGCCGTATCAGCTTGACCTAACGCTCCTGTGAACACCGGGATCGCGATTGCCACTAGCACCATAATGATAGCGACTACGATCAGGAGTTCAGCCAGGGTAAAACCGCCACGTTGCTCTTTAAGTTCTGTATACGTTCCTTTCATGGTTTCCCATCCTTTCTTGCGGGCATTCGGAATCCTTCTTGTCCCTATTAGCCCTTGCTTTTACCCGTACACGATCTATATGAGAAACACCCTTAGCGCTTACTGGCACAAACACCTGAGTGCTTACTCAACAAAATTAACTCTCCCTTTAGCGCCTCCTTTTCCTCAAACACTAAGTAACTTAATGTTGGTGAATAAAATGTGCCTAAATATTTAGCAAAATGCTATCATATGCCTGATTGTATGCCTGAATACATTGTAAACATTGGCAAATATAATGCAACGACGATAAAACCGGCGAACAGCGCCATTATTACCATTAAAGCCGGTTCCATTAGTGAAAGTGCATGGTTTGTGACCCTTTCTGTCTCGCTATCGTAGTACTCGCCCATAACTGCCAAAGTCTCTTCCAGCTCACCGGTCTGCTCGCCTACCGTAGTCATTTCAACCAAGGCATTGGGGAAATAATTAGTCTTCGACATACATTCTCCCAAGCTGATGCCACTTTGCAGATCAGCCTCCATGCGTGCAACTTCTTTGGAATGGACGTAATTATTCATAACTCGAGAGGTAACGTTAATTGCACGAGCAGTCGAAAGCCCGGCGGCAATTAGAGTTGCCATGGTATTGGCAAATTGAGCGGCTCCGGAGTATACGGTAATCTTACCCAGCACCGGCACGCGAAGAGCAATACCGGCGTACAGGTCTTTGCCAACTTCTTGCTTACCAAACAAAATAACTAACGCTACAAAAAGTGCCATACCTAAAAGTATCCATAAAATATTGTTTGCCACAAAATCCGAGGTGTCGATCAAAAATTGCGTGATTGCCGGCATCTCACTACCCAAAGAACTTACCATGCCGCCAATTGCCGGAATAACAAACACCATCATCACCATTACAACAACTACAGCGATTATCAGTACAAATATCGGGTATGTAAGTGCTCCGGCTACTTTGCCTGCAACTTTTGCACGCTTGTCAAAGTAGCTATGCAGACGAGAAAAGCTCTCTGAAAGATTACCGCTTTCTTCACCAACTCTTATGGTCTCTATGAGCACACGTGGTAGATACTTGCCTTTGCTCTCCAGGCTGTCAGCCAAACTATGTCCGGACTGCACATCTACCGCGGCTTCTGTAAGCACCTTTTTGAGATATTTGTTGGTGGTTTGATCCGCGACTAGACTCACAGCTTTTACAGCAGACATGCCGGCCTGAATAATGATGGCAAACTGTGAACACAAAATGGCAATGTCTTTGGTCTTTAAGCGAGGTTTGCCAATGTCTGCACTGAGTAACCCTCGCTTGCCACGCACCATTTTTACTTCGCTGACCACGTACGCCAAAGCACGGGCTTTTTCCATAGCTTCAATCTCGCTAAAGGCCTCCACCACGCCTTTGACCTGTTTGCCGTTTTGGGCTGTTCCGGTGTAAGTAAATGTAGGCATTATCGTGTGTTCTTTTCTACGTAGTCGAAGTCGATCGCTGCTTCACGAGCAGTTTTCGCATCGATCATCCGATTCCTATTAAGCGCTATCAAGGCGTTGTCCATAGTTATACTGCCTGCCGCCGCCGATGTTGCCATCGAACTGGCGATCTGCGGCGTCTTGCCCTCGCGGATCAAATTGCGTATAGCCGGCGTGACCATCATAAGCTCGCAAGCTAAAATGCGTCCGCCCCTATCTGCTCTTGGCAATAACTGTTGCGATAGCACCGCCTCCAATGTGGTGGAAAGCTGCATGCGTATTTGGCGCTGTAACCCTTCCGGAAAAACATCTACCATACGGTCTATGGAATCAGCAGCCGATTTGGTATGCAGTGTTGCCAGCACCAAGTGCCCGGTCTCGGCAGCAGTGAGCGCAGTTGATATGGTCTCCAGGTCGCGCATCTCACCAACCAAAATGATGTCGGGGTCTTCTCTGAGGACTGCTCTTAAAGCAGTGCTATAATCAGCCGAGTCGCTGCCTATCTCGCGCTGCGAAATGATGGACTGTACCGGCGTATAGATGTATTCGACCGGGTCTTCCATAGTGATGATGTTTACGGCTCTGGTCTTGTTAATCGAGTCTATCAGTGCAGCCAAAGTGGTGGATTTACCGCTTCCGGTCTCACCGGTAACGATAACGATACCGCGTTGGAGGTGCGAAAATGAGAGCACTGCTTGCGGCAGACCGAGTGAGTCGAGTGCCGGTATCACATCGGAAAGCAGGCGCAATGCCGCGCTGATATGCCCAAGCGAGCGAAAGAGGTTGATACGCACACGTACTCCGGCGATTGTGCGAGCTAAGTCGATCTCGCCACCACTTTCGATCTCGTGGTAGCGACTTCCCGCAAGCGATCGGGCGATCTCTTCTAAAGCCTCGTGTGTGAGCACCACATCTGAAGCAGAAACAAGCGCACCATTGACTCTGAACTTAGGCGGCAAATTATGCACCAAGTGAATATCAGATGCCCCCGCACCATGCGCAAGTTCTATAAGCTGCTCTACGTACATCGTTCAAACACTCACCTTCTACTGATCATTCGCAAATCTCTAAACACCCTGCAAACCTTTTGCCACTCTCACGTTCGCCTTACCATCCCGCAGCCCCCTGTCATTACCGCATCCCC
>DBCW01000095.1:10441-43599 GCA_002293265.1 Eggerthellales bacterium UBA948 | reverse complement strand
ATTCCTGCCTACGCAGGAATGACAGTAAGAGCAGGAATGACAGCCTACTCTATAGCAGTCATGGTCTTGCGGGCTTCGCTTACTGTTGTTTTGCCTTCAAATACCAATCTGCGCAAACTGTCCTCCATGCTTTGGAAGTTGCTGTTTGTCTTGATCACGTCCTGCATTACCTCGCGAGTAACGCCTTGTGAGATAACACTTCTGACCGCACGATCGATTATCAATATTTCGAATACTCCTGTCCTGCCTCGATATCCGGTACCAAAGCACATCGGACAACCGGTGCCTCTAAAGAACTTAATAGCCGGGTTATAAACCAGATTTAGTGCCGCAAATTCCTCTTGTGTTGGCTCGTAAGCCTCCATGCAATTTGGACATATGCAACGAACCAANNTTGCGAGATGATGCCACGCACACCACTGGCGATCAGATATGGTTCAACACCAATATCCACAAGCCTGTCTATCGTTGATATGGCATCAAAGGTGTGCACGGTGGACAAGACTAGGTGTCCGGTAATGGCAGCACGTATGGCGATTTCAGCAGTCTCGCCGTCGCGTATCTCGCCTACTGCGATAATGTCCGGGTCTTGCCTGAGCACCGCACGAAGCGCGCTGGCAAAAGTCATGCCTGTTTTCTCGTTTATTTGCACTTGGTTGATACCATCTATATGATACTCAACCGGGTCTTCCAGCGTGATAAGGTTCACACTCTCATCGTTTAGCTCTCGGATCATCGTATACATTGTGGAACTTTTACCCGACCCGGTGGGGCCAACAATCAAGACAACCCCGTTATTGGATTTCATTAGATACTTGTATTTTTCCAGGTCGTTACCTGTAAGACCTATACCACTTGGATCGAGCAGCGCCTCGTCTTTATCCAACAACCTTATAACCACCTTCTCGCCGTGAATGGTGGGGATGGTGTTGATGCGCAGGTCGATGTCTTTTTTCTTGATGCGAACCGCCGCGCGTCCGTCTTGCGGAATGCGGCGCTCGGAAGTGACCATATTGCCGATGATCTTAAAGCGAGCTGTAACGCCTTGTTGAAGCTCTTTTGGCACGGTAAGTATGTTGCGCAAAACTCCGTCGATACGCATACGTACATATACGCTTTCCTCGCGTGGTTCCACGTGGATATCGCTGGCGCGCTCTGTGGCGGCGCGCTCTATGATGCTGTTTACCAGACGTATGGCGGGAGCGCTTTGGGCATCGCTATCGTCGTCGAGATTCTCCGCAGAATAAGTACTTACATTGCCGGTCTGGCGCACGTCGCGTTTCATTTCTTCGATGGCACGTGTAGCGCCTTCGTTGCCGTATAATGTCATGATGGTGCGCTGAATGGCATCGTGTGTAGCAACCATTTGGATAACGCGCTTACGAGTTGCCGTCTTTACAGCCTCAATTGCCATAAAGTTGAGTGGGTCGCTCATAGCGATATAAATCTCTTCGGGAGTTGCCTTTACCGGCACTACGTCAAACTGACGAGCAACGTTTTTAGAGACCACGCGGCTTAGTTCCGGATCGATGGTCAGTTGTGTGAGATCCACAAACTCGATACCCAGCTGCATTTGCAGAGCCTCGATAACCGCAGCTTCAGTTATGATGCCATCGCCTATAAGCACCTCGCCCAGTCGCTTTTTTGTCTCTTTTTGCTTGGCGAGAGCACTGTTAAGCTGCTCCGGCGTTATCAGATTGGCCTCTATAAGCACATCTCCTAAGCGCTTGTGTCTAGTTGCAGCCATTAACTCCCACCTTCTTTACCTCTGTCTTCATTTCTTCGCTCACGTTTCACTCGACATTATGCGCGCGACGGTCATTTCTTGCTCTTTAAGTACGGTATTGCCTTTTTTTATCTGCAAAGTGTATTGCCAAGTATTGCTTGTTTTGTCATACACAGGCAACTCTGAAAAATACGCTGACAGATTACCGGCAGCCGGTATTAGAGTCACCGTGTCGCTACCTGCTCCTGCAAGGTTTTCGCCATACATGCTGATTCCATTTGCAGCGGTATCATTGAGCAGATATACGTAAGTATGATTTGTGGCGCTAATAAATGAGTTGCTTTGACCCGAGGTTTGGTCGTTTTGCACTTCAAGAGAATATGCCAACTCATCGTTAATCTCTAAAATGCTACGTGAAAGTAGTTGGTTAGCATTCGCCTGATCAGAAATGTTTGCAAAAGCAGCCAGCGCAACACCAATACCGGCAGAAATAGCAATGCATAAAAGCCCGATAAAGATGATGCTCAAGAGCTGCTCACCCAGCATAAAACCGGAGCTGTCTTTGAGTTTTGCCATCAGTGGATTCATGGTTTTTATGATAGCTGGGGAGTTTTTCATGGCGTGCTCTCCCTTGGTAGTGTGTATCGCTTTAGGTCGTAGTCTTCGTCTTCTTGCACTTGGACAGTTATATTAATTGCGGTGCCCAGTGCAGCTCCGCTAATTGTTACTGTGGAGTCATCGGTTGTGGCTTGACTTGCGATCAAAGCCTCGGCTGCGTAAATATTGTTCATTTCCGCTTCGCTTTTACCGATGACGGCAGTTGCCGACAAGACCATAGTCACAAGGGCTGAAGCACCTAAAGCAGCAATCAAAATGGCCACCATAACCTCGGCTAAAGAGTCTCCGGCTTTGGAACGTATCTTTCGCGTAAGCGCCTTAAGCCATATCATCCTACCTACCCCCTGTCTTGGTAATTAAGGGGCTTTCCCAAGTTAGTGCATCCAGCCTGTCGCCTACGTACTCCGGGCGAGCTTGCAGATATACTGTCTCGTCATAAGGTGAGATTGTGTTTGGGTCATTGTCCAATGTGAGTTGAACCGTTACGCCAAGATCAACATCTACGGTGATATTTGCATATACCGTGCTCATGTCCTCCACACCGGAAATCTCAATATCTGTAAGCTCTACTTCTCGTGGCTGCCATATCCTTGCGGTTGAGTTATAACTCCACAAGCTTTGAGCAGCATTTTGCCATAGAGCCTTAAATAGCTCCGGGTATTGAGCATCCAACGGCATAAGAGTTGGAGCCGAGGTTTCAGAGACATTTGTCCAATCCCACTGCACACGAACATTGGCTTGCAAGTTATCAGCCACGAGTGCTGCCGCACTGCTGACGGTATACTCCGCCTGTCTGGTTTCTTTATAGGTGGCTGCTGCCTGAGCATTTATAGTAGCGGCAGTGAGCACAGTTGAACCCACCAAAGCACAGATGAGAAAAAATACCAGCGCGATGACGATGGAGGCTCCTGATGTGTCAGAGAGCCTTTCCGAGAAAGTGGGTGTTGTACCGGATTTACTCAGCAATGGCATATCCATTAGCATCAATTCCCGGAATCGAAGACACGTTGTAATTCACAACTTCTCCATTACTTCTTATTAATCTCTCCACAATACTTGAATTTGAGTACGATCCATTAGAGATGGTGCCTTGATTGTTAGAATAGGCGTAACCGTATCCCTGACCAATAGCCACTATGTACCCATTACCGGCCCAGATCTCTCTACTGCCAATCCAGTCCATATCAAACGAAACATTAGACACCTGGTTGCCGTTGTGAGTATAGCCAACGTTGTAGAGATAGCCGGCAACTCCACCAAAACCGGCAAAATTGTAAGTCGTGGTACCCAAGTAGGCACGACCATCGGGTGCTGTTACATGAATGCTCACGCCATTGACGATATTGCTTGTAAGCGTGCAATAATAAGAACTTCCTACTAAGCCTCCAACTCGCATGGAAAAGACTTTATTGCCGCTGGCAACACCGGAGTAAGAGGCACCAAGAATCTCTATTGCAAATCTTTTGCCTGTGCTTTCGGATGAATTAACTGAACAACTTGTAAGTGAATTTGTGGCTTCATATGTTCTGCCCAAAAAGCCACCAACATCCAAATTATTGGTTGTGGCAGTACCATCAGTCACATCCACAGTGATAGAGCCGCCAATAACATGAGAGTTCTTCACGCGCGTTACCAACTGAGAATTACCTAAAAAGCCACCAAATCTTTGTCTGGGCTTGGTTGTTCCACTACCATCAAAGTCATAGTTTATCTCTCCATCAACTGCATTGCAGTTCTCAATTGTAGCAGTGGAGTATGTTCTGCCGATAAAACCACCTATGCCTATATCGACAAGATTGTTGTTATCACTTCCAAGCGTTGCGGTGATACTGGTTAGGGTTGCCGTACAATCTTTGACGGTCGCAGTTGCATAGGTATAGGCGATAAAACCACCAATCCTGGCAGACTGCACTTTACCACTCATCTGCGCAGACACTTTTGTATCATCTTCGCTGCATGTTGTAACCGTAACTACAGTCTCAGTTTGACCAACGAAGCCGCCGAAGTTAAATGTTGCAATTGCAGATAAGCTATCAAAAGCTGTCGAGATGTTGCCATCTTCCGTGGCGCAGCCGGTAACATCACTGTAGTACCAGATCTCGCCAAGAAAACCACCAATGTTGGAAAGTGTGGTCGTAACGTTTTGGATATTAATTGTCACCGGAGAATTGATAAGCTCCGAGTTCGTCAGTTTAACATAGTTTTCAAGAATACCGATAAAACCGCCGATCCTGTGTTCGGTAATAGTGGCGTTTTTGAGTGTGACATCCAAAGAGCCATCAGTTGCAGTGCATTCTTCTATATTGACAAAAAGGTATACCTTGCCAATGAAACCACCGGCGTCTACATGCGTTACGGTAGACTCGTCAGAATCTAAAGATACAGGGGTTTGCGATACCGTACAGTTGGTGATGTTTGTCCGATTTGCAGTAACGCCCTTCACGTAGCCAACAAAGCCTCCGATCCTTTGATTAGTTACATCCTCTCTAACAGATGCTGACACAGTGCCTTTAGCAACAGAGCAGGTATCAATATTTACATCGTATTCCACCAACCCGGCAAAGCCACCAACTTCTAAATTTGTGCAAACGTTTGCTGTTGGCTTTTTGTTTGCCAACAACGACACATCAACATTAGAAGCAGAGCAATCAGCAATATTAACGCGGTCATATGCTGCCCCGATAACACCTCCAACGCCAATAGCAAGGCGGTTATAGATGTTTGTCTTGTCTGTCTCCACATTAAGTGTTACGTCAGAAACCGTGCAGCCGGATATTTTAGTGTCTTCATGTGCGTAGCCAATCAGGCCGCCCACATAAGCTTCGTCGTCTATATTACCGCCCAGCGTTACACTGATATCAAATCCGGAAACAGAGCAGTTCTCGACAACACAATTAGTTTCATGTAACTGCCCGATTAGAATTCCTACGCAAGCGTGCGGGTCAACTGAAACACCCGTACCTGTCGTAATGGCTGCCTTTTCACCATCTATCATGCGTACATTCTTGACAGTTCCCGCGCGAACTCGCGCGAAGAGACCTGCATATGAGCCAACATACGTAACCGACGTATTGTAAACCGTATTTGTGAGTGTGTAGCCACTTATCGTATAGTTGCCACCATCATAAACAAACCCGGGCATACTCCACTCGGTGTATAGCGGATAATGCTCGGGGCTGCCTACGTTTTGATATCCTCGCATATCAAAACTGTGCGTTTGTATATATTTCTTATCGTCGTATTCGGCCTCAAGTCGATGGGTGCCGTCTGAATTTGACACTCTGGGCAAATAACCCCATAGTTGATCGGCGTGACGCACTTGGTATGGAGCCGTTGCAGTGCCCCATGCGTTTGTATCGGCTGCTGTTTTGGTTACTGCAGCAGCAAAGAGGATGTTGCAGTAATACGTAACAGTAATTCCGTTGAATACGCAAGTCATTCTCTGGTCGCTCGTCAAGCGGTTTAATCTATTGTTGGTAATTGTCGCATTGGTGGCAGGGGCATTTTCTGTGAGCACTTTTCCGCCGTCAAAGTTACTGTTTAGTCTGTATGCATAGTATGACGTGCCGTCAATTTTAATGGTGATGGGGCTTGTATCAGCGGGTACCACCAATGGGTTAGTGGTTGCACTGGCTTTTGCAGATAAAGTAGCCGTAGGAGCATCTGCTCCAATAGGAACTATGGTGTAATAACCCCAGTTGGTCTTCTTGTTGTTATCGGGTAGTTGACCGTCTTCCAGAGTTGACGATATCGTCGTGGCAAAGCCGTCTTTATAACCGTAATAAGCAGTGGGCTTGGTGCCGTCAAGTTCTATGTACATCATACCCGGAGAGGCGGGGTACATATCCACTCTTCCCCTAGCTACGGTGTCATCGTAGATGCTCATTCTCTTGGAGTATACCAACGTAGTAGTTTTTATATGGTCAGTAGAGTTTGGCGGATTGTACACATCTTCGGTGTACCAGACCGACCTAGAGCCAAACTTCAAAACCACCGTAGTTGTGTAAGTTGAATCCGCTTGTCTGGTGTAAGGAATAAATTGCGGGTTTATCTCGCCCGTACTTGAAGGCGTTAAGAAAGTGCTGTCATTGTCGTGGTAGAAAATTGCGCGGTAAAACAATGGATCTTGCTTATGTGGCAGGGCAAATGCCCCGTTAGCGTCAAGCGTGAGATAAATGTCGCTCGCCAACTCACCTTCACGATTGCGTTGTACCATCGCAGGCTGCTCAAGCTTATCGTCACCGCCAACATAGCGATACCAAAGCACTGTGTTTTGCGGGCGATACACCGCTTGTTTTAAGGTATTTTGATCGTAACTTTCAGCAAAACCCAAGGCCGGTGTGTATGAATAATAGATCCGACAGTCGTTGATGTTTGTCGGGAAGCCCTTGACGCCCGAACCTTCTCCGTCCTCACCTCCCGCTTCGCGTGAGATGGTAAGCAACGCAACTGAAGAAGCCGCACCAAAGCGCTGCTCAAATTGCTCACGTAAAGCCACTGCTGCGCTATCTGTCTTTCGCACACTCGTTGTTGTACCGGCCGGTGGAGCGTTTATAGAAGTGACCGGAGAGTTGAAGTAAAACTCCTCGACATTATGGATCGCAGGGGCGGTGCGTACGTAGACGGAGTAGCTGCCTTCTTCATCGGCAGTTATAGTCGCCTCTGCGCAGAGCTCGGCAAATCCTTCGGCTTTGATGCGCACTGCATTGGCTTCCGGTATCGACGTTGCTCTGTTTGATGTTGTTAACCAACCGGAGATATAGTCCGCAAATGCCGGATAAGACCATAGCCAGTTGTCAACGGCGCCGCCGTTTTGACTTCTGTTTGCTAAAGTGCCAATACGGGTATAACCCTCGCCCTTGATCCATATTTCAGTGATTGCATAGTTTCTGTGTCCTGAGGCACCTGTAGCAGCATAAGCACCCACCTGCGCTTGTATATACATTGTGGGATCAATCTGTCTATCGGTAACATACCCTCCGGTATATGCCTGGTAAGCAGCTTGAGGGTTTTCTGCACTAAGCTGTGTGGCGGTTTCTGCCAAAGTAAAAGTCTGCGGTTCAGCCGTAGTAATTGGTTTAGTTGAAGACCCACCTGTGGTAACAACGGACACAACCGGGTCGAGATAAGCGTTTGGATCGCTATTGATGTGTGCTGCGCGCGATACTCCATCTTCACGATAATCCGGATTGGTAACTAATACCGTAAACTTAACATCACTACCGGAAAGTTCCAGCAGTGCAGTTGCCTTGGTCATTTCTGCGATTGGACTTCCTGGCGGTGTTGTAATTTCTGCATCTATCCACACTTTGTCACTGGGCGCAAAGTTGTCTGCCAACGCTTTATACTCGTCAGACTGCGCAGCCAAGATTGTAAATATTTGAGTCAGATCCAGAGTAAAAGTGTCAAAATTTGCCGATCCATCTCTGGCTATTAAAGAAAGTTCCGTCTCACTTGTGCGAGTAAAGGCATCAAGCCCGGTTGCTTCAATGCTGTAATCAGCCAGTGGCTTTATCAGATTGTTTAGGCTAAACGCGAATACGCCCTGATCACCACTATCTTTAGTAATTGTGACTTTAAGTATTGAGCCTGTAGCCCAAACTGCCCCGGACGTAGTGTTGGTAAGGTTAGGGTTTTGAATGCACACAACTCCATCAGTTTCGCCCACCCAAATAGCCGGGCGCTGTAAAGCCACTGTATTTGTAGCACCTGCAGGCGTGCCCTGATAGTAGCCGACCATTGGGCTGGCATTACTGCGTCTGTCCTCGTTTCTGGCATCGGCATTACTGATTGACGAGTAATACGCCCCGGCACCGGTGGTCGTACTTGGTGCCGACGCTAAAATGCTTGACCTGCCATCAGCATAAAACACACTAAACACCGTAGCTGTTGAGCGAGAGAACTCTATGATAAAGTCACCTTTATAAACTGAGCTATCAATTGCAAGCACCTTGATAATGTTTGCGTTTTTTGCTTGCTCGGCGGTCATGTAACAGATGTCGTCTTGATCTACATCGTCCGGAAGCCCATGAGCTGCACTTTCGCCTATTTCTTCTAAGGTTTTAAGCCACACGCCGGATACTTTTAAAGAGGTCATCTGATTTTGAGCAGCTTGCCCAAGTTCTGCAGCAGCCAAATTGAGTTCACGAAGTAACATGTTTTGGGTCAGCGAAGCAACGGAGGGTATAGCAATTGCAGCCAAAACAATGACTATGGCAATGCTTACCAATAGCTCCATTAAGGTAAAACCATGTTTAGCTTTAACCCTATCGCGCAACATTCCTACTTCGCCCTCAGAGTACACGGATATTAAAGCGCATGCTACGTGCCTGATTGCTACATCTTATCTTCTGCTTTTACTCTACGTTTTATTTATAGCCTTCCCTTGGCATCTACCCCCTTCATGCAGTTTGCCTAGGAAGTTCTGGCAATGTAGCTATTACAGTATAAAGCAAAGAAAATTTGTAATGAAGTATATTATTGGTCATTTATCCGGATAAACGCGTCGATAATGCGTTTAATATATATTTATACGCATTATCAACTATTCCAATTTTGAATTGTTATACGTAAGGCGAGTGCTTGGGGTAGAAAGGATGGATAAACTAATCGGCACTTCACTAGCGAAACGCACATTCCGGCGAGCTACCGCTTAGTACTTCAAAGGTATAACCTTTAGCTTTGCAGTGCTCTATGATCATCGGCAGATCGGCGGGTGTCCACGTTCTTGCGTTTGTATCGTGCGCCAATACCACTATATCTTTGATGCCGTAAGAAATCTTTTCGTCGATACCTGTATTCAGCTGGCTACCCAAAACACCTTGGGCGGGTCCGGGACCGGAAATCGAATCATACAGATCGGCATTCCAGTCAAAATAACGCCAACCTTCAGCAACAAGCGCCTGCATGATCGCATCACGCGTACCCGGGTTATACTCCAGTTGACTGACTGTTGTTCCGCCGATAAAGCGCATTATACGCTTTGGCGGACTGCCCAAAATACCCGTTAGAATATCCTCACATTGGTGAAGATCTTGCATGAAAGCTTCTGGTGATGCATAGACTGAAGCATAATCATGGGAGTAGCCATGGTTGGCAATCACATGCCCGGCATCTGCTGCGGCCTTGACCATTTCCGGTCTGGCTTCAGCTTGGGTACCCAAAACAAAGAATGTAGCCTTAACGTTGTATTGAGCTAAAATTTCTAGAATCTTCGGTGTCGATAATGCTGATGGTCCATCGTCAAAAGTTAAGTAAATGCGTGGAGGGGCGTTTGGATCCGGCGCTTCCACCAGAGCTACTTCTTTTGATGGTGGTGGATTTTCAGGTTCCGGCTCAACTGCCACCTCCGGTGCGGGTTCATCCGTTAACCCATCAAACAATGAGGGCGAATATATAGGCTTGAGGCTCCGCTCGGCGGCAACTCTCAGACCTGTATATGATCTGTTTTCTTGGGCATTGGCTATATATAGACCACCGAATATCAAGGTTATAATTAGAGCACATAAGCCAACAGTTGATATGAACCATTTACGTCGTCTGCCGCCCCTCTGAAACAAGTTGCGACGTCTGCGACTGCCCAGCTTTCCCACCTTTATGTGTCCCCCCGGCATACATAACTCCTCTAAGTCTTCTCTTTGATTCCCCTTGTTGAATCTGTTATTTCTATATGCTAAAGGATTATTTAATAATTGCAATCTAATTTTTGTAAATATTTTATGTTCTGCCATTTTGAACAAGGAAAACAAGGAGCACAACAGGGGGCTGTATAAAAAGTATGGGCATATTCCAGATTGTCACTCCCATTTTTTCTGTCATTCCTGCGTTCTCCCTGTCATTCCTGCACAGGCAGGAATCCATAGCTGCAAAAATATTGAGACAATGGATTCCCGCCTGCGCGGGAATGACAAGTCAAGTGTTGTCGTTTGAACCATTTTTCCTTTGCAATGGATTCCCGCCTTCGCGGGAATGACCACTACAATGTTTATTCTCCACGCCAAACATCGTACGCGGATTCCCGCCTGCGCGGGAATGACAGGGGGGGTGCGACAGTGACAAGGCTATGCGATTTACATCTTGATCTGTAGCTCTGTTGCTCTTGGCATGAAGCCGTATTTTGAATAGAAGCTAAATACCTCTTCGTTGCCTATTGCTACTCTTAAATTAATAAAACGCGGGTTTTTGGATTTAAGCCAAGCTAAAGCTTGCTCTATCAGCGCGCCTCCGATGTTTTCTTTACGATACTCTTTTCTTACAAATAACGATTCAATTACGCCTAAGTCTTCATCAACGCTGGCCACGCAGTGACCAATTTTTTCCTCGCCATCGCAGGCAATAATGACAAATACTTCTCCCTCTCTTGCTCTCTTTAACAACAAATGCTTTCTATCCTGAAACGATAGGCTTTTGTAGTGCTCTTCAAAGTGCAAAGACTTTTCAATGTGGACCAAATTGAGTTCTCCCCATAGCTCCCGAACATCATCGATGATTCCAATATCTCCGATCTTGTACGTGACCTCTTTGCTCACCTTAATAGTCTCCTTTTTTTCCTTTATCAAATGACTGCATTATCTAAACTCGCATTGCAAGTCCTTAAACCACAATGATCTTGCCATGTAATTCCAAACTTAAAACCTATTAAATTTTATTGAGGAAATGTGCGATTACACTTGTTTATGCCTCTTGATGTGCCTTTTTGTTTGTTAGTGCCACTACCGTTGCCATTCTACCGGCTCTTCCACTATCTCGCCTTGCCGAATGAAGCAGTTCGCTTTGTCGAGTTGATACACCGTATCGCTCAACCTTACCCGCACTTACCCCAAGAGCTGTTAGTATCTGCGTAGCTACCATCGCTAAATCGGCCAAATAGTGATCCGGCGTCGTAGCTGTAAAGCAAGCTTCAGTTACTCCGTGGCGTTGCATAAGCGCATCACGAACCTCTACTGAGACCTCATAATCCTCTCTGCTAATCGAAGGACCTATCCAGACCCTCATATCGTTTGCTGATACCTGATAGTCATTTTCAAGTCGACGTATAGCGTCTTCTGCAATGCCCGAAGCCAGACTCCTCCACCCTGCATGAACACCCGCCGCTACCTGTTTGCTCTCGCTCGCAATTACAATCGGCAAGCAATCTGCAGTAGTAAAAGCAACCGCTACGCCATCACCACTTATTATTGCTCCGTCAGCTTTTGGCGAAGTATTTTGCCCGGCTTGTGCAAAGGTCTCAAGCGAATCCTCATCAACGGCACCTGAGATATCAACAATATTGTCTTCATGCTCCAACGCAAGCCATGTAAGACTTATCGGCAAAAGAGCTTTTTCAAGCTCTCTGCGTCTGTCTTCACCAAAACCGGTCATGAAATCAAAAACTTCTGATGTGGATGTGCTTTGCACCGGTCTTTTTGCATTTAGGTCTGCGGCAGCTTCCGGTTGCCCAAAACGAGCCTGCGTAGTAAAGGTCATCAGCCACGGCAAATCATTCCAGTTAGGCCGAATATATGGAAAACCAGCTACCTTTTGATACATGTTCTCATCCATTGTGCTTGCCAAAACATCACTAGAGATACCGAACACGTTCTTGATCGATCAATTCAAAGACCTTTTGCACCACATCATCTAAGGCTATTTGTTGTTTTTCGCCATTGCTGCGCTGCTTAAACTCAAGCTCTCCGGATTCAATTCCGCGTTTGCCGATAACTATCTGGTATGGCCAGCCGATAAGATCGGCATCGTTGAACTTGACTCCGGCTCGCTCTGCGCGATCATCCACGGCTACTTCTATGCCGCGCTCGGCTAAGGCTTTTGCCACTCGATCCGTCTCAGCTAAAACCGCTTCGTCATTCATTACCATTGGCAGCAAAATGACTTCTGCCGGAGCAACACTAATAGGCCACTTAATGCCGCCTTCATCATTATATTGTTCCACAATTGCTGCGAGTGAACGCGTAACGCCCCAACCATAACAGCCCATGATGAACGGTTTGTCGCTACCGTCCTCATCCATATAACAAGCTTGCATGGCATCGGAATATTTGGTTCCAAGTTGAAACACCTGGCTGACTTCGATACCGCGCGCTTGGTCTAGCTTTTGGCTGCATTCAGGGCAAAGATCACCCGGTTTTGCTGTTGATAGGTCTGCCCAATCGTCAACCGTAAAGTCTTTGCCCCACGCTGCTCCCACAAAGTGAAAGTCTGTCTCGTTTGCGCCCACTACCCACCTTGGTATCTCTTTAAGCGATTGATCCGCAATAACGCGCACGCCATCCGGTAAAGCAACAGGCCCCATAAAGCCTTTTACCAAGCCGGCATCAAGCATTTCTTCATCGGTAAGAAACTCAAATCCCGGCACTGCTTTATTGGCTTTGATCTCGCCCAGCTCATGATCGCCGGGAATAAATAACACGGCAATGTTTCCGGCTGTATCCTTAACACTAAGTGCCTTAACAGTGGCTGATTGGTCAATCTTTAGAAACTCTGCCAGAGCCGCTATCGTGCCTTCGATAGGTGTGTGCATCTTTTTCATTTTGTCGGTCGGATATTGAGTGGGCTTAACCACAGCGGCTGCCACCTCGGTGTTAGCAGCGTAACCGCATTTGCAATACACCAGCTCGGCCTCACCGGCATCGGCAAGCGCCATGAACTCCATCGATACGCTGCCGCCAATTTGACCGCTGTCTGCTTCAACACAGCGATAATCCAAGCCCATACGCTCACAAATGCGTCCATAAGCTTTAGCTTGTTCATCGTAGTGCTCCTGCAAACTTTCTTGACTGGAGTGAAAACTGTAAGCGTCCTTCATCAAAAACTCGCGGCCTCGAAGCAGTCCAAAACGCGGACGTATCTCATCGCGATACTTCCACTGTATATGGTATAAAGACTTAGGTAGCTCCTTATAACTTCGTAGTTCGTTTCTGACCAGAGACGTAATCAGCTCTTCTTGCGTTGGGCTTAAGGCAAAACCATGTCCGTGCCTGTCTTCCAGGCGCATCAATTCCGGTCCATACACATCCCAACGACCACTTTCGTGCCAAAGCTCTGCGGGCTGGATGATGCTCATCTTCATCTCTTGCGAGCCTATTTTATCCATCTCTTCACGCACAATTTGTTCCACCTTAGCAAGTACGCGATAGCCAAGCGGCAAAAATGAATAAATACCGGATGCAACTTTGCGCATCATAGCTGAACGCACCAGCAAACGATGCGATGCGATCTCGGCATCAACCGGGTTTTCTTTAAG
The DNA here is from genome assembly GCA_002293265.1 of Eggerthellales bacterium UBA948. GTDB lineage: Bacteria > Actinomycetota > Coriobacteriia > Coriobacteriales > UBA8131 > UBA8131. The sequence goes on along the minus strand of DBCW01000095.1, from coordinate 30,016 downwards.
CGTTGGTGCAAACAACTGACTCATTTTTAATATGGAAGTAGTTTGTGCTGACATAGGCACCTGGCTTCCTTTCTTTAGCTACACTAACAATCGTTAACTTAAAAATAATCTAGTAAATAACATGCGGTTTTATTGATTTTTCCAGCAGTTTCTATTCTTGTTTTTGCAGTTGATTATTGTAGCCTATATTTGCCTTGCACATAAGTGATAAATCACCTCATAAAAGTGTTTGAAAACTACCAAAAAGCTGTGAGTTAAATTAGTGTTTTGGGCGACAAAGCGCACTCATCTTACAATACTGCGTTTATATGTCTCAACTAGCGCTCTATATGACGTATGGTTTCGTAGGTAACTTAGGAACTGCACCAACGCTTAGCTAAGCTAACAGCGAGCAAGGCGAGCGCCACTAATTTCTGGCTTGCGGTTTTGGCTCGCACAAAACTTGCATAAATGGATTCCCGCCTTCGCGGGAATGACAGGGGTTGTGCGCTAATGACAACATGTTGCACGGAGTATCTCTGCGCTAAACACTAATTTACCTTACAAAGCAGACAAAAACGAACCATCCTTTTGCCTCAGAACGAATGACCGGTTCTCACTTCCCTAGCTTGTCGATCTCTTTGAAAAGCTCCGTAATGATCTGATCTTCGTCTACAGTTTTTAGTATTTGACCTTTGCTAAATATCGCGCCTTTTGCCTTTCCGCAAGCTACGCCTACGTCAGCATCTTTGGCTTCTCCGGGACCGTTTACCACGCAGCCCATGACCGCTACAGCTATCGGAGTCCTGTATTCTTGCAGGCGATTTTCGACTTGTGTTGCAATGTTAATCAGATCTACCTGACAGCGTCCGCAGGTGGGGCAGCTGATAAGTTCCGGCGAGCGTCTTCTTAGCCCCACGGCTTGCAATAGCTCCCATGCCACACGCACTTCCTCTACAGGATCTGCTGTCAAAGACACTCTTAAAGTGTCGCCAATACCATCAAGCAGCAGTGCGCCAAGTCCGGCCGCAGATTTGACGGTACCTTGAAATGCTGTGCCTGCTTCAGTAATGCCTATGTGTAGGGGTATATGAGGTAACTCATCGGCAAGCATCCTATAAGCATCAACGGTGGTGCGCACGTCATGGGCTTTTGCTGAAAGCACGATGTCTGTAAATCCGCGTGATTCAAAATGCTGTACAAATTGTTTGGCGCTGGCAACAAGTTTTTCTGTGTGTCCTAAGTCTTCACGTTCTGCAAACTCTTTATCCAGTGATCCGGCATTTACTCCGATACGTATGGGTATTTTGGCTTGAAGCGCCGTATCTATAACTTCATCCACTTTTGCGCTGTCGCCAATGTTTCCTGGGTTGATACGCAACTTGGCTGCCCCTAAACGCACCGCCTCAATCGCAAGCTTGTGATCAAAATGTATGTCTGCAACTACCGGAAGTGGTGAGGCCTCACAAATTGCTGCAAAACCAGTGAGTGCCGAGGTGGATGGGATCGCCACACGCACTATCTCACAACCCGCTGCTTTTAGTGCTTCAATTTGTGCGAGAGATGCCTTTACATCTTTGGTAGAAGTATTGAGCATAGATTGCACGATAACAGGGGCATTGCCACCCATTAAAACATTGCCTACTTGTATAGTTCGCGTGGTCTTTTGCATACGCTAAGCCTTTGCTAGAAGATGAAATTCCTGACATCTTGCACTGTTAGTACCAGGAACAATAATATCAGCAAAGCAAAGGCTGCCATAGTGATGAAGCTGATTACGCTTACCGGGATGCGTCTGCGGGTTACGCGCTCGATAGTTTCTACAACTATTTTGCCACCATCAAGCGGAGGAAACGGCAAGAGATTCATCAACCCGATGGACACTGATAGCAATGCTGCTAGATAGATGAACGGCACGATGCCGCTTTCGGCAACATCTTTAGCCATGATCGAGACACCAACAATTGATGTTGATTGACTTATGACCTCTCCGGCTGTTGAGGGGTTAAATAGTTGGACTATAAATCCTGCTACCAGCCCAATGTAACCCACCGAGTTTCCGACAGCCTCTGTAAATGGCATAGCTTCGGTAGTAAATGTCGGCGACACCCCTATCATTGGAGAGCCATTGTTGTCAGCCAGTTTAAGCGTAACTTCACGTGCACTACCGCTACGGTCAAGCGTCAGATCAATCTCGTCGCCTGGTTTTTTCGCGGCAATATACGTAGTAAGGGTTGTCCATGAGTCTACCTGTTTATCCTCAAAACTTGTTATTGTGTCTCCGGGCTGGATGCCGGCTACTTCTGCCGGACTACCCGCAACAATTGTTTCTAAAGTTGTTGTTGGATTTTGAACGCCGGTCGCCATGTAAAACGAGGTCATAACCACAATGGCAAAAATCAGATTGAAGATCACGCCTGCCGCTAAGATGATTATGCGTTTGTACCAAGGAGCGGCATCAAACGTTAGCTTTCGCTCTGCCTCTATATGGGCATTCGCGTCTTCGATCTTACGGGGAGCGCCAAGTTCCAACGCACCGTCGGCAATCATATGGTATGTATACTTACCTTTGTCCTTGGTACGCTTAATGGTTCCCCACGCATCCAAAACATCCAGTGCTTCTTCAAGGTCGTAGCCAAGACTACTGCTAAAACCGCGCGCACGGTCTTCATCCAACTTTCCGTGCTCAGACAAAAAGCTGTAAGCTGATGCCAGGTTGGGATTTTCCTTTCCCATTCCACCCTCACCGGCGATCATCGCGTAGCCACCCAGCAAAATGGGTGTAACACCAAACTTTGTACCTTTAAACGTGATTCCGATATTTGGCCCCGGCAGACCCAGCATAAACTCTTTTACTCTCAGACCAAAAAGACGGGCCGCTGTAAAGTGACCCGCTTCATGAATGGTGACAATGATGGAAAACATCAAAACACCAAAAAACACAACCTTTAAAAACTCTATAACTGTTTCCATGCGCGTAGTATAGCGTTTCTGTTACTTGAGTATCTTGCACGATAAGAATCTGCCGCCAAGCTGTTACTCTTTTTGTTTTGGATTTTGTTATAAAATGTTTCGATGCTTTCGTTCGAATACATATTAGTAATGCTGGTGGCTGTACTACTTTCGAGTTTTATCAGCCACCGTTTTCCGTTTGTCTCCACACCTTTGGTGCAAATTGCTCTAGGCATCATCATAGCGCTGATTCCATTTTTTCACTTTGACATGTCGCTTGATCCCGCCTTATTCTTGGCGCTGTTTATCGCACCACTTCTTTACGAGGATGCCAAAAAGGCTGATCGCGCCACATTGTGGTCACTAAGACGTCCGATAGCTTCTTTGGCCTTAGGTCTTGTGGTAGTTACCTGCCTTATTGTAGGTGGGTTTACCTATAGCTTGTTTGGGGTCATCCCATTAGCTGCGGCAATTGCTTTGGCTGCGGCACTTGCTCCCACAGATGCAGTGGCCGTTATATCACTTGAAGAGACTTCAACCGTAGATACAAAAAAGCGTTCTTTGCTTCAAGGAGAGTCGCTGTTTAATGATGCCACTTCCATCGTTTGCTTTCAGTTTGCCTTAGCGGCATTTTTAGTAGGTCCCTTTGCCGGATCTGCTGATGTAGGCGAGGTTCAATTTGTTGGCAATGTGGTAGTGACATTCCTGTTTATGTTCATTGGTGGCGTAGTTGTAGGTGGCGTTTTAATGCTGCTGCGTTACATAGTTGTACGTTTCTTGCGCGGAGCCGGAATCGAAAGCATCACTTTTCATGTGCTGTTTGAGCTACTCACTCCGTTTATCGTATTCATAGCAGCCGAGATGTTGCACGTCAGCGGCATTATTGCTGTGGTTGTTGCCGGTATCGCCTACTCGTTTACCCCGCGCCGTCAAACACCAAACACCGCCAAGCATCAGATCGTATCCGGAAGCGTTTGGAGTGTTTTAACTTTCTCGCTTAATGGTTTGGTGTTTTTAATCCTTGGCACACAGCTCCCAACCGTTATCAGCAATGTTTGGAACTCGCCCGGTATTGACCACACAATCTTATTGCTTTCTATCGTGTTGATCTTACTGGTGCTCATGGTTTTGAGATTCATCTGGGTGTTCTTCATGAATCGAAATGATCTCATTGTTGTTGGTGAGACTTGCCCCGTTGATGAGGTTACAGATAACAAAAGAGAGCGTGCGAAAGCACTCAGGAGAGTGGAGCGCAAGACTCATGGCTACATGAGAGCTCACCTTAAAGATGCTTTGGTGCTTACGCTAACCGGTGTAAAAGGCGCGATCTCACTTGCGTTACTGCTCACCATCCCTTTGGCTTTGCCTTCCGGAGATCCATTCCCGGCGCGCGACCTATTGTTGTTCATTGCCTCCGGAGTCATTATCCTCTCACTGGTTTCTGCCAATTTCTTGGTGCCTCTGGTAGCTCCAAAAGTGGCACGTCCTCTCGCTCATGAATCGGAAGTTAAAGCGATTGTTGATATATATCGCTCTGTGATCCGCGACCTCACAAATCACGACGGACAAGAAAACAAGATTGCTACGGAGCGCGTGATACGCCAATACCGTGAGCGCATGGCAGCAGTTAGCGAAAACATCAACATTACCGATAACGCTGAAGACAAGTTGCGCAAACAAATCATCGAGTGGGAGCGCGATCACACACTTGACCTCATCGATAGATGTGAAGTAAATGCAAGTATCGGTTCTATCTATGTCTACCAACTAAGCCGCATGCTTGCTTTGATCGAACATCACGGCGAAACACGCTGGCTGATTGTAAACATCTTTAAGCAGCTGGCACATCAGTTTAAAGATGCCAGGCAGCACAAAAAGCGCTTCAAGCACACCGGTGATGCTCGCCACAAAGCGGTTATGGCTCTAAGAGATCTTCAACGCGACAACTGTATACATGTTGTGGAGAAACTTGAGGCTTTAAAGGAAAACAAAGATGTCAAGCTTTGCTTGGACGATGAGGTCTGCATAACGCCCCAGGCGATCCAGGCTGCCATAGACGAGAACAAGCGCCGCATCGATAGACTGGAAGACCCCGAGCGTATCCAAGGACTTAAGCTTGATAGGACACAGCGCCTTAACTTTGAAGAGAACATGCTTAAAGTAGAAGCTCACGCTCTACAATACGAACGCGATGCTATAGAAGCCGCATTCTCTGAAGGAAATATATCTCGCACGACCGCTCGCAACCTACGCGACAATGTAGCCATGATGGAATTGGATATCGAAGAACAGCTGGATTAGGCGAACTCTGCAGCAAAAATGCTCTACAGCAAATCAAATGGGGCGACCTACAAGATCGCCCCATTTGATTTGCAGAGTAAACTTTAATGCACGCTGCCCGGCAGCTCTTCTAGTTCTTGCATGGNNGCCGTCCAGGCAGATGTATTTACTGCCCATGTTACAGCGACCGCATTTGCCTATGCCGCACTTCATCTTCATCTCCAGCGTGGTGATGATATCGCTTTTGGCAAAGCCTAAACGCACTAAGCTTTGGAAGCAGGTCTTAAACAGACTGGGTCCGCCGCAAAGCACTACCACGCGGTCTTTGGCATCAATGCCTAAGCTCTCCAAGAACGGTGCGGTATAACAAACCTCCCCTGCCCACTCCGGAGTGCCTTTGTAAACGCTTAGGTGTACGTGCATGTTGTCGATCTTAGGCCAGTTCTCGGTGATGTCATCGTAGTAAACCAAGTCATCAACGGTTGAACCGGAATACACCAAATCGATGCGTCCATAGTCTTCACGTCTATCAAGCATATAGGTGATTAGCGAACGCAAAGGTGCCATACCTATACCGCCGCCCACAAACAAAACATCGCGACCTTTCAGCTCCTCGTACGGGAACCAGTTGCCGTATGGACCGCGCAACCCTACTTGATCACCGGGGCGCAAAGCATGCAACTGCTCAGTCACGTAACCCACACGCTTTACCGTGAACTCCAGATAGTCATCTCCTTGCGATGATACCGCAAACATGCACTCGCCATAAGGTATGACACTAAGCATTGAGGTCTGCCCCGGCTTAGCATCGTAGGGCTTGGTATCATCAAGCGAGGTTATGCGAATGGAAGCAACATCAGAAGTCTGCGGAATGATCTCTTTGACCTTGCAGATCAGCGGCACTAATGGCACATTTGTTTGAGCGCAACCGTGCTCTAGTTCAATTGTTGACATTTAGGCTACCTCCTCAGCTTTTGAGAGGTCTGCTGCTTGGATATCATCGATAAGCATTGTGATATCTAAAGCCACCGGACACTTCTCCACACATCTACCACAACCTACGCAAAGAGTCTTGCCATAACGATCTTCAAAGAAGCAGAGCTTGTGCATAAAACGTTGGCGCACGCGAGGCATCTTCGTGGGGCGCGGATTGTGGTTTCCGGCCATCTCAGAATATGCCGAGAACATGCAACTGTCCCAACAACGGAAACGCTCTCCGTCTTTCATCTTGTTTTCTTGACTGATGTCAAAGCAGTGGCATGTTGGGCAGACGTAGGTACAGGTGCCGCAGGTCAGACACTTTTTGCTCAGTTGCTCCCAAATGGGATGATCAAACATTTGCTCCAGTTTGTCTTTGAGGCCATCGCCATTTACCTTGAGCGCGCAAGAGACCTGTGTTGTCTCAGCTGTGCTGTCTTCGAGATAAGGCTGCCAAGAGGCTACCAAGGCTTGCCCTTTTTCGCTTTGAGCAACAACCACATAGCTTTGACCATCTACGCCGGGGCTAAGTTGAACGTCAGCACCAGGTGCGGCGTTGGGGTCTAGACCCATGGAGTCGCAAAAGCAAGTCTCCGCTACACTTGCGCAACCTATCGCCACAGTGGCTAGTTTCTCTCGGCGCTGCTTGTAAAACTCATCGTCGTAGCCCATGCTCAAGAACACATCGTCCATGCACTCGATACTGCGAGCATCGCATGAACGCATGCCAAAAATCACAACCTCATCACTATCGTGAATGATGTCTATGTAGGCGTTGCCCTCAGTGTCAAATCCATAGCGATACATCTTTTGCGTTTGCGGAAACAACATATCCTTAGGAGGCATCGTTGTGTTTACCAGATCAAAGTTTGGAGCAGTACCGGGGCTATACAATTCAAAGCGGGTCATTTTTGCTTTGCCGCTCTTGCCTACCCCGCCGCCGTCATTTGCGTCAGGACTCACGGGAACATATACCCTGGCCTGTTTGGCCATATCAGTCAAAATATCGTTCAAACGTTCTTTTTTAAGTAGCATCTGTCCACACCTCCCTACATAAACTCTTCTATGTCGTCGGTCTTGTAGCGCCCGAGCGTATTGTCTAATTCGTCGCTTAGACCCTCTTCGCCTGCGGCAAACAACTCATCAAGGTCTCTGATCCATTTGCGGTTGAGCTCCATGAGCGGCAGCCCCATCGGACAGGCTCGCGCACATTCTCCGCATTCTACGCATCTGTCGCCTATGTGAAAGACGCGGATGAGATTGTAGAAACGGTTCTCGTTGAGGTTGTTTTGCTTGCCTTGCCAACCGGCACGAAGTTGGTCTACAAAGCACTCGCGGCATGTGCATACCGGACAGACCTCGCGGCAAGCATAACAACGAATACAACTGTTAAAGACATTGTTAAAGTATTCCAGGCGCTCTTCGCGGCTCATACCCTCGATGGCTTCGATCTGAGCAAAACGTACCTTATCGATCTCTTCCGATACGGTATCTGTTACCTCTGCGCCCAAAAGTTCATCGTATACTACCGGGTTTTTGTGGGTGCAGGTAAGGCATTTGTCTAAAGCCTCTCCGGTCTCGCGATCTTTCATACCCTCACAAGGAATACCCAGTAAGTAGACTTCCTCGCGTTTTAGCTGGTTATCAGCGATCATGCGGTTGATGCCGCGAGCTTCGCAGCCACGCACGCACACGCCAACTTTTCCGGCTATCTTCTCGTTTAACACGTATTTGGCCAATGTATTCACGCAGTATTCGTTAAATACGATCTTGCCTGCATCGGCAGCGTTTTGTATGAACAGCGGAGAAGTTTGATTGGTGAAGCGCCCGTTAGTCCAAGCGATAACCTGTGTTACCTCACCGGACTCCAAGAGCTCAGCGGCTCTTTTTTGGATGCTTTCTTGGATGGCAGTCATTATGCTTCACCACCTTCGGGTAATACGGGGTTACTCGCATCAACACTACTGTCAATCAACGCCGCTAATGCCGGATCGGGTTTGTATGGCCCAAGCTCGCGCACCTGCTCCACAACTGAAGTTACCGTGTCGCGGAACTTGCCGGCTTCGGATCCGGATATCCATCTGACCTGGAAACGCTCCGGCTCAAGGCCGGTGTATTGCAGCATGCGCCTAAAAGCCATCAAGCGACGCTTGGCGTAGTAGTTACCGGAGACGTAATGACAGTCTCCCGGATGACAGCCGCAAACCAGCACGCCATCCACACCTTTATTAAGCGCGGTGAGAATGTATTGCGGGTTTACACGACCGGAGCACGGTACGCGCAAAACGCGCACGTTTGCCGGATAGCTCATGCGGTTAAGACCTGCAAGGTCAGCGCCGGAATATGTGCACCAGTGGCAAGCGAAAGCCAATATCTTTGGCTCAAATGTCTCTGTGCCTGTGCTCGCGGCGGCTTGTGTATCATTTACCACTGACATAAGGCTGCCACCTCTCTCATGATCTGCTCGTCAGTAAAGCCACGAAGATCCATTGCACCCGGGCGACATGCTACGGTGCAAGCACCGCAACCTTGGCAAAGACCCGGATTGACCTTGGATATCTCACGCGTGACCATAACCGAATTCTCGCGTGCGGTGATCTCTTCAAGCGTGATCGCTCCGTAAGGGCAAATTGCCACGCAAGCGCCGCAACCGTTGCAAAGGTTCTTGTTGGAGTTGGCGATCATGGCGTTTGACTCCAGCTCGTCTTTGCTAAACAGGATCGCAACTTTCATCGCCGCAGCTGAAGCTTGTGCTACAGAGTCCGGAATGTCTTTTGGACCTTGGCAAGTTCCGGCCAGATAAATGCCGCCGGAGTTGGTCTCCACCGGTCTGAGTTTTGGATGAGCCTCGGAAAGCCACAAATCCTTGTCGCGAGTGATACCTAACATGCTGCCAATTTGGTTGGCTTCATCTGCCGGAACCATAGCGGTTTCTAATACCACCATGTCGGCCTCCACCGTAACCTGACTACCCAAAAGAGTATCCTCACCCTTGCAAATCAGCTTGCCGTTTTGGTTGATAATTTTGGACACGCGACCACGAATGTAGCGCGCTCCGTCGTGTTGGGTATTCATGTAGAACTCGTCGTAACCTTTGCCGGGAGTACGTATGTCCATGTAGAAGATGTAGCAACGCGCATCTTTGACCTTGTCCAAATATTGATGAGCATGCTTGGCTGCATACATACAGCAAGCACGTGAACAGTAGCTCTTGGCTTTCTCGGGGTCACGCGAGCCAACGCACTTAACGATTACCACGGTCTTTGGCTCGGTATTATCGGATGGGCGCAAGATATGACCTTCGGTAGGACCGGAGGCGTTTACCAGACGCTCAAATTGCAGCCCGGAAATAACATCCTTGAAGCGTCCGCCACCGTATTCGCCATAGATCTTTGTCCAGTCGATGAGTTGATAACCTATGGCCACAATGATCGCTCCGTAGACCTCGGTAGTCACCTTGTCTTCATCATCAAACTTGATTGAACCTACCGGGCATACCTTTTCGCAAACTCCGCATTTTCCGTCTATCAACTTGCGGCAGTTTTTGGCATCGATGGTTGGTTTTGCCGGTACAGCCTGGGCAAACGGTCTATATATTGCACGACGTTTGGCTAATCCTTGATCAAATTCACTGTCCACTTTGGAAGGACACTTAGTCTCACAAAGGCTGCAACCGGTACAGGTGTCGTAATCTACGTACTTAGCTTTTTCGCGCACGGTGACTTCAAAGTTACCGATGTATCCGCCAACGCTTTCCACCTCAGCCAAAGTCTTAATGGTGATATTTGGATGCGCACCCACATCGGTCATTTTGGGTGTGCAGATACATGCCGAGCAGTCCATGGTCGGAAATGTCTTATCCAACATGACCATTCTGCCGCCGAGCGAGGACTCTTTTTCCACAATAGTGACCGGATATCCGGCATCAGCAATGTCAAGAGCAGCTTGCATACCGGCGATACCGCCGCCGATGATGAGAGCACGCTTGTTCACCGGGATAGTAGTCGTAGTAAGTGGTGCGTCATAGTTTACTTTGGCTACGGCCATTTTGACCAAATCGATGGCCTTTGGTGTACCTACATCTTTATCTTTGTGTACCCAAGAACACTGCTCACGCACGTTGGCGATCTCCAGCATATATGGGTTGATGTCGGTTCCGGCAAGCATCTTTCTGAATGTTGCCTCGTGCATGCGCGGCGAGCATGAAGCGATAACAATACGATCAAGATTATGCTCTATGATCGCTTCTCTAACGGCTTGCTGGCCGGGGTCTGAACACATGTATTTATTTGTAGTTGCATACGCAACGTTAGGTAGCTTGGCGGCTTCTTCGGCCACATGCTCCACGTCAACCGTGCCTGCAATATTTGAACCGCAGTGGCAGACAAACACTCCTACTCTACTCATTTGGCGACCTCCTTTGCCTCAGCGGTGTCGTCAGATTGGGTGCGTGCACTTAAAGCTTGTTTGGCAATGTCTTCAGCTGGCCAAAAATGCTTATCGATGCCAAGCTCTTTAAAACTTCCACCCATGGTCATACCCAGTAGCTCGGTAAAGTAATATGTTGGGATATTGAAGAGACTTTTGCCCTCAGCTTCGCGAATAGCATTGAGCTCTTTTTCGCGCATGTCTAAGTTGAGGAAGCAAAGCGGGCACGCAACAGCGATTGCCTCGGCGCCATTGATCATAGCGTCTTCATAGATGCGCTCGGTGAGTTTTTTGGCTGCTTTCGGATCACTGATATTATGTGAACCACCACAGCATTCTACCTTGTATCCCCAGTCTATCGCCTCACCGCCAACCAGCTCTATCAGCTCGTCCATGCTGCGCGGGTCTTCGGTATCATCAAACTCGCAGACCTTGGAGGGTCTTACCAAAGCACAGCCGTAGTAACTGGCAACCTTTAGTCCATGTAGAGTTGTTACCATGTTGTTCTTGATCAGTTCTTGGTTCTCAGGTCTGTGCATGATTTCCAAAAAGCTAAACACATCGTTTGAAGCTGAGTATGGCATGTCGATAAGGTCTTCAACATACGCCCGATTATCCTCGCTCTGTTTAGCAAAATGTCTTGCCGATTTTAGCGAGTTAAAACAACCTGCGCAGCCGGTGGCTACGTCTAGATCCGCGTCCATTTTTTCGGCAAGAGCCAGCGAACGTGCAGGTAGGGCAACTGCCAAGTTCTTGTCGGTCACAAGGGCTGCCGATGTGCCGCAGCAACACCAGTCCGGGATCTCTACAAGTTCAATCCCGATGCGCTTGCATACAAATTCAGCCGATTTGGTAAACGAGATTCCGGTTGAATCTGCCGAACAGCCCGGGAAGTAAGCAAAGCGATTTGTGGAACTCATTTTTGCTCGCCTCCTTTACTTAAAGCTTTATCTACAAGCTTTTTGACTGCTTCCTTATCCTTAACGCTGTGAATTTTAGGACCGATCATGCCACGCGCTGCCATCTTAGGCGCATTGAGCATGTCTTGCATTAAGTGTCCGGATAACAGGTTGTACTTTGCAGCCAGAATAGCCTCGTTGGACTTTCCAAAACTGCGAACATTGCCAATAAAAATGTCATCAAAAATATCGGCCTCTTTGTCCGGTCTAAGCCCCCTGCGTTTTGCTTCGCGACGAACAGACAGCATGGTAGCTGTAATGTCCACACCTTGTGGGCAGCGTGCTGAACAGACCATACAATGCGCACATATCCAGGGCGACTTGGCGTTTAACGCCTCATCGACTATGCCCAACTGCAACAGGCGAATAACCTGTCTGGGAACATAGTCCATGGCATGCGCCATTGGACACCCGGCACTACATTTACCACATTGATAGCAGTCATCAAATCTCACGCCGGCTTCTTTGCCGATGCGATCTGCTGCCTCAAGCTCCGCATTTGTGACGTTGGATAAGTTAGTAGTATCCAAAACATCCCCCAATCATTATTGGTTTGCATAAGCGTTTGAGTTTACGGAACGTATCATACATGCATCGATTATCTTGTCGCATGATAATGGTGTGATTAATGCGGTGAGCGGAGCATGTATTCGTGAATTGTCGTTTTTCGATGCTGAAAGGTTATCCATCATTAAAATAAGCAATGGTGGGTATTGGAGATAATAATGATCGTTTACGATTTAGATTATGAGAAGTGTTGATTTGTCCTTTGGCTAAACGTTTAGTTAGACCTTAGTGCATCCTCAGGGTATATCGACATATTCTGGAAACGACTTTGCATCCACTCGTCGTCAAAGTTTTGGTCAAAAAATTGCTGAACCGGTATCTCGGCTTGATTGCCTGATTTACGTTCGAACCAAGCGTCGAAAGCTATCAATGTCATGGCAATATTGACGGCAATGAATACCGTTGCGAAAACGGTCAGTGTGTAGCGTAGCTTCCAATGGATCAGGTTTATCACCCTTAGTGTTCCCGGCAGCAAAAGTTTAATCCAAAAAACCCCTAACAAGCCCCACATAATCATATATACACCATTAGTGCGTCCATCAATCGACAACCACGTGCCTGTATAATCCCAGGCAATAATGCCAAAAGCTGATTGCATAAACCAACTTGTGAGGTATTCAAAAGAACCACCGATAAGTGCACTTACTATAAATACAACAATTAGTGGACTTTTATAGAACCTATTAAGTGCAAGAGTTAAGAACAAGCCGCCAAATCCATATATTGGTGAGAACGGACCAAACAGCAATCCTGCCCTATCTTGCAGTTCGCTGTTCACAAAAAAACAATAGATGGTCTCAACAAACACGCCTAATATGCAACAAAACACAAAGACCCAAAAAAGGTTAAAGAAGTTTAACGAGATATAGCCTTTACCTGTAAGGTCTCTGCCTTCCATCTCACCTAGTTCGTCTTGACTGCGATCTTCCATCTCGCGCAGCTTTCTATGTAACTGGCGTTCTCCTTCAAGTGAGGGGTCAATGTATCCGGAGATGAAAAATAGCAATGCAAAAATTACTCCGAAAAACACATCTGTGATGTTGGCGCCGGAAAGCATGAAGTCGCAAAGTGCCGTTGCAGCCGTTAGACCCATAAGTACAGTGGTCAGATTTGCTGCAAATCGCCTCCTGCTTCTAAAAAGCATTACCCCTAGCAACAATGGCAAGACAACCAAGCCAAAAAGACAAATGAATAAGATGATGTAGATTATACGCACGGTTATCGAGACATCCGTGTATATCTCACGACTAAACGATGCTATGGCGGAGGGAAGGATGAGCGCGATAAGAACTATAAAAGCCAAGCTCACTAAAATACAAAGCGCGCCAAATATTTTCACAATCAAAGGTAGCTGTTTGCCGTCCATTGGATATCCGGCATAACTATAACTTGGAGCCTCATCTTTAGACCAAAACACTTTAATCCCCGGCTTAACAAACTAATACTTACGCTGTCTGAGGAGTCTCATCCTGTCATTCCCGCGTAGGCGGGAATCTATTATCACATAAATGATGAACTATTTGCTATGGATTCCCGCCTACGCGGGAATGACGATCTTATGAACCCCGCCTAAGCGACACTGAAAATTTGGGGCAGATGCTTTCCGTTCATACAGACAAAAGGCAATTGAAAGCTTCGAAAATCCTACTATAATCTAACCTTGATTATAGGCAATTTGCAATAATCACTGGTAAAAGAAGTTTGATTTAAATGCTACCAAGCAAATTGTATTAGATTTCCAGACCAGTGAGAAGTTTTTTTGATCAATGCACTTCTCTGGGGGCGGTTACGCTAGAAAATACGTAATAGCTAATGGATGGTGATTGAGTATGGTTAAGAAATTTCATGGGGTTTTGACAGTTGGTCTATCTTTTATTGCGGTAGCGATAATGCTGATCTTGTATTTTAGTTTAGCATTGACGCCAATACACGCAGACCCGATGCTTTCAAAAATCTACATAACTCAAGACGGAGCACCGCCCACGTCTGATGACACAACCATCAGCGCCGAAGACTTCACGAATCTCTTGAACTCGCAAGAGGTAGCTCCAATAGATACAGTTTATGTGCTCAAAGAAAATATCACCATAGATGCCAGCAAGCTTGTTGATACGTATTTTCTCTCCAACAAGAACTTTTTATGGCGCACCAATATGGAAGGTGCCCAACTTGAAGGCGGCGGATACCCAACCATAACAGTGGATGGCAGTAAACTACCCGAAGGCAAGCCGATCCGCACATTGTTTGGACATGTCGGCGAGCGCATTGATGCGAACAGGACGGATCAGCAGCTGTTTTATATGAAGAATTTCTCCGTCAAATACACCGGCGATGTAGCTACTGCCGGTTTTGCGCAAGGTGGCATTTATTTTACCAATATGAGCAACATACATGTAACCGTTGAAGGCGACATTGTCGCGGGATATAACGGCTTTATCGGCGGAGATGGCTTCTTTGACAAAAAGTACCTTACTGCTTGTGGTTTTGCCGATGATATATATGGCTATGGATTTAGCGCTAAGTTGACAAGCACCGAATCCGTAAGCTGCCTTACACTCGAAAACATCAGTGTTACCGCAAAAAATATCGGCAACGATATAACTAAACCCTTGGAGTCGGGCAAGATCGTCTATGGTGTTGATGGCTTTTCACGTTGTGTTCGCTTTGGCGTTAGCATTAAAGACATAACCTTGAACTATGAAAGTATGACGATGCGCACTCTTTCTTACGAAAACAATGCCACAGCAATCAATGGGGTCGCATCAATGATGGTCATGAAACCGATTAAATACGCAGATGGTGTAGTCTCTGGTGACCAACCGGTGGCAGACAATATCAAAGTAAACGTGTCCGGTGATATGCATGTTATTTATGAAGACTACGCATATCTTGGACTTAGCTACACCGGCATATACGGTATATCGCATCAATTTGCGGTATTAACTAATTCTGTTGTTAACGTTGGTGGCAGCATGATCTGCGAAACCTTGGACGGTGAAAAGCCGGGTACGACGTATCGCGACAACGCCACTATCGCAGTTTTTGGTTTTTGCGGCTATACAACCTATGATCGTTTGAATGACGAGTTGGCGCAGTTTAGAGGAAATAGAGCCACCATAGGTGGTGACTTGATCGCAAAATCACACGGCAAGCAAACTGTTGCATTGGGCTTTGGAGGAATGTATGGCTACGATTATAGCAATAAAACCTATGTCATCTGGAATAATCGCACCGAAAACAACAGTGTTAGCATTGGTGGAGACGTTATAGCCAAGCGAATCGGCTGGGCTTTAGACAACAATACTGAGACGTATTCGTACTTACTTGGCTTTAACTACGCAACAAAAAGCTCGATCAACGACTCTGCCACAATAGGCGGAAGCGTAGAGTTAGATCAAAGTGGTGCCAATGAGGGCAGCTATGTTAGCTTTACCGGACATAGCTACTGGACAAGCACCGTCAAAAAGGCCTCTTTAACCATTAGTGGCGACGTGAAGTTATATTCTCCTAGTGGTAATGCCATGTACGATGGTCTTTATCGCGCTTTTCCTGATGACACAGATTCAATGGTCTCAAGCAGTAATATCCACGTAAAAGGCAGTGTTTCTTGCATCAGCGATGGTGGGCAAGCTCAGTTATTTGGCTTTACAAATTCGCCTACAACTGATAGCGCCACCGCAAAGCGACTCTTTGCCGACAATCGTGCAACAATAGATGGCAAAGTTGAAGCATCCGGAGTATCACAAAGTAGAATTGCCGGTTTTTCAGGCTCCCTTAGTGAGCAGACTACCGCTGAACATAATGTGGTTCGCTTTGGCGCGGATACCAACCTTAAATCTGATGGCACAACTGTATTTCATGGTTTTGTGACTACAGTCAACGGCAATTTGAACGACAACGCCGTGATTTTGAATGGTGATATATCGCTGACATCTCCCGATGGTTCTCTGGCAGCAGGATTTGCAAATATGGTCGCTGATAAATCTTTGCTTTCCGACAACATAGTTCGTATCGATGGCAAGATTAAGGCTAATTCAGCCGATAACAGCGGTTCCGGATTTGTCGGTACAGTTTTTGGTAAAGTGGTGAATAACACCGTGTTTGTTAAAGACGGTTTTGCAAGTGAGCCGGCAGGTAGTTTTGCGCTCTTGGCAGAGTACGGCAGCGAAATTAACAATAACACGGTGATCGGAAAAGCCGGTGTGGACGAGCTGTACGGCTACTTTATCCTCAACGTAGACGAGAACAGCGATGTTAAAAACAATTACTATACATCAGCCCTAGGCGGGCAACGCGTAAGCAATCTTTTAACCTACAGCAAAACCGACAAAGTCTTTGAACTGGCAGACTTTAAAGCCCAGGAGCGATTGGTGGTAAACGATGCCAAAAACTACTCAACAGGTGCCAAATATGTTGAGAAAAGCGAGGTATCGGGAAAGCTGTTTATAAAAGGAACAGACTTATCGGCATCATCTTTTGACGAGACTGTTTTAACTGCACCAAACCCGGCAGCGCTTAGCCTTATTCATAAAGCTAATGGTATAGAGATTGCAAAAGATATCCCCGGTATTGGGCATCCATATAAGAATAATGTCGTACAAGGAGTCATTTACCAGGACAACAAAGACGAAGGCAGTACCAAGAAGCCAATGGCTAAAGTGGTTGTTAACCTACTCTATGATGGCAAGGTCGTAGCAACGTCTAAGACAGATGCCAAGGGCGAGTACAGCATCTCTGTGCCGCTATACAACGCTTCGGCACTTTTGTTATCTGCCGAGATCGTTGTGCCCGACGGTTGCACTGTTGGTACAGCTTCCGCAAGTGACTTTGACACTGAAGGCAAAGCCAAGCTTGATGCCCTTGGTTTCGCAAAGGATTATGAGTTGAATGGTTTTTTGGTATCTGAATACACTGATACACCCGGTGACGAAAAAGAGCCTACCGAGTCTAAAGATCCTGCAGAGTCAAAAGATCCCGCACAGTCTGATCCGGTCAAGCCTACCAACCCGGTTGATCCTGATCCGGTTAAACCGGCGGATCCTGTAAAACCAATAGTGCCCAGCGAGCCTATAAAGCCGGTAGAGCCAACTGAGCCTCAAGAACCCGCTGAGCCAACTGAGCCGGTCATACCCACTACACCAATACAACCCAGTACGCCATCGGTGCCTGCAGATCCAACAGCGCCGACAAATCCTTCAGAGCCAGACACACCAACTGAGCCGGCTACTGATCCTACAGAACCCACTACACCGGCAGAGCCAGCTGAACCAGCTGAGCCGACAGAGCGAACTGAGCCAAACGTAAATACGAACACGATGACTGAGCAACCCAATAATGTCATTATCCAAACACCCGGTGCCGTAACCGTTAATCCCGGTCGAATAAATGTTGTTGCTCCTCCTGCCGGATCCAATGTGGTGGTTGTGCCTCCTCAGACTCAAACTTCTCCTGTTGTCGTTACTGCTCCAACTCCTGAGCCTCAAGAAGTATTGGCAAGCATCCAAGAAGAAGATGTCCCTACCGCTTCTTTTGGAGATACTGTAGTGCCTTTAACAGCCGGGTCGTATACCAACCTTACATGGGCGCTTGGAAATCTCATCCTCGCTTCCCTCGGCATATTGCTTGCTCTTGTCGCCATTATGCGTGTTTTTCTACACAGAAGTGATGACGTGGAAAGCAGCTACAGAACACAAAGTCAATTGAATCGAACTGCAAAGTTCAAAGGCATTTCGCTTTGTGCTGTTACGGTCTTGGCAGCTGCTAACGCTATAGTGTTCGTGCTTACCGAAAACGTAACAAGGCTAATGGTATTTGTAGACACATGGACAGCCCTAAACCTGGTAATACTAGCTGTTGAGACAGGGATATTATTCTTTACCTTCCAAAATACCACGCATGCAAAACCTAATGACTACGAGGAAGAAGTTGCAGAAATAACTTATTAAGAGCAGCATTTTATAAGCCGTTTTGAAGCTTTTATATCTTTGACAAATCTTTGATTTGTATCTGCTTTAGGTTTGATTTTTAGGGGTATCGTTGTTGGCATAGACAAAGGAGTTGGATATGCCACAGCGTTACCCCTACCGAAATGACAACATCAATCAATACCGGGTTCGAAGCCTGGCCTCTCACAATCTTGCAGAGGCTTATGTCAAGCAAAGAAAGATATTTAGACACAGAAAACATGTAAAGCATAAGTACCAGGTAGTCGCTGTTTTGCTTCTGGTTGGGCTGGTAATCGCCGTCAGCATGTTTTTGGCATATGGTAGTGGATTGTGGACGATAACAAGTTCCAACATAACGAAAACACAACCGCAAATTCCCATACTTGGCAACTTTAACAATGGCAAAGTCGAAAGCAGCACTTCTGCAAACAGCGTAAAAACCAACGAGATACTCACCACTCCAATTAATATTGCCGACATCAATGACAGTGGTTTTTTGCGACTGATCAATCATGACCACTCGATCTCTGCTGATGTGTCCGATGAGCTGCTTGCAGACGCATGGATAAACATAAGCAGCGTTGACGACACCACAAAACTCCATAAAGACATTTTGCCTTCTGTTGGCAAATTGTTTGACGCTGCAAAGATGCAATCAGGGCAAAACTTAGTCATTACCAGCGGATTTCGTAGCTACGATGAGCAATCCGTTTTATATGACAGCTATGAAGATAAGTCTTATGTGCATCGCCCCGGGCATAGTGAGCATCAAAGTGGTCTGGCTGTAGACATTGCAGACCTTAACGCACAAGCAGAAGAAAACTCTGACAAGCTTTCTCGCTCGCAATTATGGTTGGCTGAACACTCGTGGAAGTACGGACTGATACTTCGCTACCCTGACGACAAGCAAGAAATCACCGGAATCGCTTACGAACCATGGCATTTCCGGTATGTGGGTAAAGTGCATGCTTGGTACATGCAGCTACATGGTCTTTGCTTTGAGGAATATCTTAAAACATTACGAGACATTGGCGGCTACACGATAACACTAGACGAACAGACTCACTATGTGTTTTATCAAAAGCCTATTGATAATGTGATCTATATCCCTGGCAAGTTGAAGTACAACGTTTCGGGTGATGGATCCGGTGGCTACATCATAGAAACTTGGGGGTGAAAACAATGTAGATTGTCATCCTTTAGAAGTACCGATAAATCGGTGCTTCCCTAGCTATAATATCGTTAATCAAAAAACATAAATCCGGAGCGTGAAATAATGAGTGATCTCCTAAGCGTGCCCCAAGATCTCAACCACACAATTTTGATATGTGATGACGATGAAGACATTTTATCTGCACTGGAGATCTACCTAAGACAAGAGGGATACCAAGTGGTTAAGGCGACAAACGGACTAGAAGCAACACAAGCTATTGCCGCAGATCAGACAATCCATCTTATTTTGCTCGACATCATGATGCCGGTAATGG
>DBCW01000095.1:4766-10372 GCA_002293265.1 Eggerthellales bacterium UBA948 | reverse complement strand
GATTACATTACCAAGCCGTTTAATCCAATAGAGCTCATTGCTCGCGTGCGGGCAGCGCTTAGGCGTTACGCTCGTCTTGGAGGCATTGCAGGCAATTCGCATTCTGAGGGCATGCAATCTGAAAATGATGTTCAGGTCAGCGACAAAGAAAGTATATATCAGACCGGAGGCTTGATACTTAACGACAAAACAAAAAGCGTGACCATTGACGGTGTTGACGCAGGGCTTACAGCTCGTGAGTTCAGTATTCTGAAACTGCTTATGACTAATATTGAGCACGTTTTAAGCTCTTCGCAGATTTATGAAGCGGTATGGGGGGAGCCGGCGTTTGATGTGTCCAAAACAATTTCTGTGCACATTAGGCATATTCGCGAAAAAATAGAGATTAATCCTAAAGAGCCCAGGTATCTTAAAGTGATATATGGGCTAGGTTATAAGGTGGTGAAATTAAAATGACACTTAGTACTCGCCGAGCAGGATTTTGGGCGCTTGCAATAGGTGCGATTATTGTTGGGTTTTTTGCATCCGTCTCCGTAATGCGAGGGCTCAGCATGGCTTATGAGTATTACGCCGACAGGCAGTTTAGCGTCTACATTAAGATCGACCCGGCGCTTGCAATCCCTTTGTTTATAGTGTGCATGGTTGTACTCATTTTTGCTATATGCAAAACCAGAGATCCAAGCTCTGAGGCAAATCCGCTACACAACTACACAGCGCCACCTTGGCGAAAAGTTGACTTTATGCTGGTTATTGTTGCCGTCATCACAGTCTTTGCTTGCTTTTTGTATATGTGGAGAAGTGATGCCTATGTTTACATGATCTTTTTTCTATCTCTTGGAAGTTACTTATTGGCAATCGCTTTACTCATAGAAGCAACTATCCGTTTGCGTGAAAAGACCTTAATAAGCACTTGCTATTGGATAAGCTTCTTCAAGACCTACACTATGGCTAAACCCCCAGGCCTTGTGATGAGCTTGCTTCTACTCATTAACTTTGGCATTGTCTTGGTTGTCGTCGCACAAGACAGCTCAATATTTTCGGACTATATTCCTTTGGGCTATCCGGATTATTTTAGTGTTCCTTTGCTTCTTCTGGCTGCCATGCTTTTCGTGGGATTAACCTTTCTGTGTCAGTTTATCTTGCAATTATCATCTCGCTACGAAAAAGCCAACGAGGAGAAGATCCGATCGGAGCGGCTTAAATCTGAGCTGATCACAAACGTTTCACATGATCTGCGTACTCCCCTAACATC
Organism: Eggerthellales bacterium UBA948; assembly: GCA_002293265.1. Lineage (GTDB taxonomy): Bacteria > Actinomycetota > Coriobacteriia > Coriobacteriales > UBA8131 > UBA8131. The sequence goes on along the minus strand of DBCW01000095.1, from coordinate 9,120 downwards.
CATTGTGAGTTATGTAGATCTGCTCAAAGGCTTGCCTATTAAGGACGAAAAGTTTGTAGAGTACACAGATGTATTGAGTAAAAAATCCGCGCGTCTAACTACTCTTACCGCAGATTTGATGGAGGCATCCAAAGCCAGTACCGGTAACTTGGCAGTTAATATGCAGGAGCTGGATTTGACCGAGATGGTTGGTCAGATTGCCGGAGAGTTTGACGATAGATTTGCGGCCAATGATTTAAATCTCGTAGTTGACCAGCCGGATCTACCCGTCGCAGTAAGAGCTGATAGCAGACATCTGTGGCGTGTGCTCGAAAATCTCTTTGGCAATATAGCTAAATATGCCATGCCCGGGACCCGAGTGTTTGTTGAGTTTTCTTACGCTGAAAGCAGTGTGATCTTCTCGGCAAAAAATACATCCAAGACTCCACTTAATTACAAGTGCGATGATCTGCTCGAACAATTTGCACGCGGAGATCAAGCCCGCAGCAGCGAAGGTAGTGGGCTTGGACTACATATCGCTAAAAGTTTGGTGGAGTTAATGGGCGGCAGTTTTTCTGCACATGCAACAGGAGATCTATTTGAAGCCAGGGTGAGACTCATCAAAGCCCAGTGAACCACTGATTGATTGCTTAGTGCCTCACTAAACCCTCAGTAACCCGCGGAAACCTCGCTGTTCAAAGTACGACTCGGCATCGTTGTGGAAAACAAATACTCGTTTAAAACGTTTATGCGAAAACAGCGCTGCACCGCGACTTCTAATGTCTTCAGGTGTTTGAACCCAACTTGATGTTCTCAGATCAAAGTTTCCTAACGCCTGAAGACTTTTATACTCTTCTTCTAAGAGTATCTCAATGCCTATAGTAGCTGCCATCTCCATTGCGCTTCCCTTGGGTTTGTCGCGTTTTCTTGAAACCAGTGCTGCATTGTCATAACATAAGCTTCTTCTGCCTATTGGGCTTTCCAGGCTGCAATCACAAAAGATGTATTCGCCGGTGTTTTGATCATAACCAACAACATCCGGCTCGCCACCGGTTTCCTCCATCGCTACAAGCGCTCGACGTTTTTTAGGGTTTGCTTGTATCCGCTTAACAACATCAACCCACTCGACGCTACCGTGGCGATACATATGCCCATTAAAACGAGTTTCTAAAATCACCAGAATATCTCGTTGCTTTTTCACATTTTGCCCGCGAGCAGTGTTGCCGATTGAACTATGCGACATGACTTAGTACTCCCCCTTATCCCAATAATAAAATAGTGTGCTGTTACAGTGTAGCGTAAAGTATATAAGAATGTGCGTTTGAGATTTTATTTCACTATATGCGGCTTTAAGTACCTACTAAACAATAACCCACTGTAATGTCTCATCAGAGCAGCAAATTCAGATATTGAGCAGGTGCCGTTCTTCGAGAGTAATTCATAGACTACTTTTCCTTCGCGTGTCTTGATGCCGGTTGACTCAAAGCCGTTTTTTAAGTAGAAAGACTTGCGTCTGTGTCTTTGCTCGCTGTTGTCAGCCAATTGATCGGGGTCTTCTAACTCTAAAGCCAGCCTGTATCCCGGGTGATTTTTCTCGATATAATCAAGGATCTTAGACCCATAACCTTTTGAGTGCAGCTTGGGGTCAACTGCAAGATAGAACACATACAGCAGATCATGGTGTTTAATCGTATACGCAAAGCCAACAAAGGTTTTGTCATCGACAAACTTGATGAAGTCTATGCCCGCTTTTTTTGCTCGCCAAAATAAAAACCACATAGGTAGTTGCTCGTCTTTTGGAAACACTGCTCTATATACTGACTCAACATCTTTAACTCCCGCGGAGGTTCGCGAGATGTTTTCTGCAGTTAGTGACATATGTGCTCCGTTTGTTTTTGAGGTTGGTCGGTATGGGAAATATAACATACCTGTATTATACTTTTATGTGAATAGATTGACGGGCAGCTTCTGATGCCATTTTGATGGCGTTTAGATATATGATGCTACGTGTGTTTTTCTTTGAATAGCATTCATGCTTTACATATACTAATGCCTGAGGTGGATCAATGATACGAATTCTTATCGCGGAAGACGAAAAGCCGATTTCCAACTTAATCAAGCTTAGTCTCACAAAGGCCGGCTATCTATGTGATTGTGCCTACAATGGTGCAGAAGCTGTTGATATGATCGACAAAACAGTTTATGACCTTGTCTTACTTGATGTGATGATGCCGGAGATAAGCGGGTTTGAGCTTATTGAATATATCACCCCTCTCGAGATTCCGGTCATCTTCATCACCGCAAAAAATGCTGTGGAAGACCGTGTTAGAGGGCTACGTGCCGGTGCCGAAGATTACATAGTCAAGCCTTTTGAGATAATCGAGCTGCTGGCGCGTGTAGATGTTGTTTTGCGTCGCAATCTTAAAAGCAGCGGTATTATCGAGATAGCCGGAATCACTATCGACACTAACTCCATGAAAGCAAAACGTGATGGCAGAGAAATACATCTAACTCGCAAAGAATATGACTTGCTGTTGTTTTTTGCCAGCAATCCAAACACCGCGATTTATAGAGAATCTATCTATGAGCGAGTATGGGGTGGGCAGATGGAGTACGGTAGCAAAACTGTAGATCTTCACGTGCAGCGATTGCGAAAAAAGGTTAATTGGAATCAAGAACTGCAAGCTGTAAGCAAGGTGGGTTATAGGCTTGAGGTCAAAGTGTAATATGCCGATTTTAGATTTTCGGACGTGTGTATGAGAGTTCGACTCAAGATAACCTTGGTCATGTTAGGACTGCTGGCTGTGCTATTTGGTGCAGGTGGCAGCGCGCTCATTGCCATCTCTTTCAATACCGCTTATGAGCAAGAAAAACAAGCTGCCATCAGCGCTTATCAAATGACCCTGAGCACTCTTTCTATGGTTTCGCAGATTGAAGAATGGAAAGACAGCAAAAGTGTTTCTGATACCCTCGAAAGACTCAGAACTCAAAATGTATTAACGATGGACGCCCTCAAGCTCTCATCTGAGAGTCAAACAATGTATCAAAGTGATGTTACTCAGACAGGCGCAGCATCTAACTCAGGAGCATTGCACACAGCGCTTAAACAGATTGATAATCCATTGCAATTAACTCAGTGTGTATTTTCTAACTTTGAATACGACCAGCGTCACTACCTGCAAGTAAAAGGTATGTTAAACATTGGCGAGGAGATCTTGTATCTTGACGCTGCTTATGACATCAATGCTGCGTATGAAGTAAGAGCTGAGCAACAAGATGCATTTTATAAGGTGTTTGCAATCTTGCTTGTTGTGTGTGCGATACTCACCTATCTGGTAACATGGCTGCTCACCAGACCACTTATCCGACTTTCCAAGGCATCCAAAGAGCTGGCAGAGGGAAACCTGTCTTACAGGGCAAACGTAAATACCAACGACGAAATCAGTGAGCTAGCCGATGACTTTAACACTATGGCTGCTCAGCTAGAACAAGGTTTTAACTCACTTAAATCTACTATGGCGCATCAAGATCGTTTCATGGCCAGTTTTGCTCACGAGCTCAAAACTCCAATGACATCTATAATCGGTTTTGCCGAGTTACTGCGCAGTCAAACTCTGACCGAAGAAGAGCGGATGGACGCTGCTCATTACATATTTTCTGAAGGTAAGCGGCTCGAAAGTCTCTCATTTAAGATGTTGGAGATAATGGCTAACGATCCCGGCGTGGTACAGATGTTGCGGGTATCTCCAAATAAACTGATTGGAGAACTCGTCGATCACCTGAGACCGATATATGAAAAGGACAACATCACCTTAGCTTACAAAGGTGCAGGTGGAAGCTTTATGATGGAGCCCGATCTCATCAAATCCCTGGTTATTAACTTGCTGGATAATGCACGAAAGGCAATGCCTGAAGGCGGTACTATTAGCATAGAAGTAAAAGCCTCTAAAGGCGAGTGTCTAATACGAGTTACAGACAATGGCAAAGGAATCCCCGAAAAATCGCTTGCGCACCTCACCGAAGCTTTTTATCGCGTTGATAAGTCTCGTGCCAGAGAGCAAGGTGGAGTTGGGCTTGGGCTTACGCTTTGCGCAAGGATTGTAAAACTGCACAATGGACACATGCGATTTGAAAGCCAACAAGGGGTTGGCACCAGAATAAGTGTGATACTAAAGAGGTCTGCAACATGAGATCGAAAGTAAGAAAAGTCTTAGGATATATTATCTTTTTGCTCGTCACAGTTATTGTGTTGGGTTTTAGTTTTATGATGCCAACACTCACTGCGCAGATGCAAGATAGTATTATTCAAAGGCAAACCAATACGCAAAGCATTCGCGAAGTGACTCTTGCCACCACTGGTGTTGATGAAGAAATC